>DATLUK010000313.1:0-3523 GCA_035533195.1 Acidimicrobiales bacterium
GAGGGCCCGGGAGTCGAAGAAGACCTCCCAGGAGATGCAGACGGCAAAGTTCCCCGTCGGCGTGGCCAGGTATCCCGCCCCTCGACCCGGGACGGCGTCACGAGGGACGACGGACAGGTTGGCGAAGTGGGAGAGGAAGGAGCGGAAGGGGATCCACTCCCCGAAGGGGACCCGGTGCACCTTTTCGTAGGGCCGGGTGCGGCCCCCCGTGGGGGTCCAGGCAAAGACCTCGTTGAGGAAGCGGGTGGCGCCCACCGGCTCGGTGACCCCGGCCACCACTGTGGTCCGTCGGGAGGCGGCGATGGCTCGCATGATGGCGTCCTGGGGCGAACCGGCCAGCGGGCCATCCAGTTCCAGGACGTTCTCGGGCCAGACGATGAGGGAGACCGGCCCCCGTATCTCGGCGGTGGCGGCCACCTGGGCGTTGAAGGCCAGGACGGGATCCCGATCGACGGCCCGCAGGCCCCGGGGCCCGCCGCCCTGCACGTCGGCCACACTCAGATGCCCGGTCGGCGGACCGCCGTCGGGGGCGATGGCGCCAATCACGGTCAGAGCCACGGCAGCCAGCCCGAGACCGACGGCGGCCAGCAGGCGGTGTCGCGGGAAGGGTGGCCGCCCTCCTGCCCCGGTCGAGATGCCGATGCTGCCGGCGCCGGCCGGGCCCGCCGGCGTCGCCCGGCGGCGGACCTCGGCCGCCAGCACCAGGGCGAGCCCGGCCAGGGCGGCTCCGACGGCGGCCGTTCCCCCCGTGACCAGGACGGAACCGCCCAGGCGGGCCAGCTCGGCCAGGGGGGCGGCGGCCTGGCCCTGGGACAGCTCGGTGATGGGCACCCCGCCGAAGGGCCAGGTGTCCCGGAGGGCCTCGGCCGCGGCTACGGCGGCGGGGAAGGCGACCAGGCGGCCCCGGCCCGGCGGGGTGAGCAGGCCGGCCAGGGCGTAGAAGCTGGACTCCACCAGCACCGCGATCGGATAACCAGGGGCGGTGAAGTCGATCATCCAGACCAGGCCGGGGATCAGGAGTCCGAAACCGAAGAGGAACCCGCAGGCGATCCGACGGCGGGCCCGGGCCCGGTAGAGCGACACGGCCAAGAGGGCCAGGCCCGCCGGCCCCGCCGGCCAGATCCCGATCGGCGGGATGGACAGGAAGGCGATACCGCCCCCGGCCAGAGCGGCCAGGTGGGCGCTCGAAACCCAGCGCAGACGGCGCCGGCCCATCAGGCCGATGCGGGGGCCAGCCGGACGGTGACGTGATCGGCCGCCCGTCGGCCCGAGGAGATGCACGCCGGTATGCCGACGCCGCGGTAGGCGCCTCCGGCCACGGCCAGGCCCGGGATACCGGCCACGGACGCCTCGATGCGGTCGACCAGCTCCAGGTGGCCCACGGCGTATTGGGGGAAGGCCCCGACCCAGCGGGTGACCAGGGACTCCCCGGGCGGCCGCCGCAGGCCCATGGCATCGGCCAACTCGGCGTGGAGGGCGCCCACCAGTTCCCCATCGGACAGATTCATGGCCCGCTCATCGAGATGGCGGCCGGCCGAGGCCCGGATGAAGACCTGGCCGGGAGCCGACACGTGGGACCACTTGGCCGACATCCAGGTGGCCGCGGTCATGAGCCGCCCCTGGGGGCGGGGGACGAGGAACCCGGTGCCGTCCAGGGGCCCGGGCACATCCTCGCGGCGGTAGGCCAGGCTGACCACGGCCACCGAGGCGTGCTCGATCCGGCCCAGTTCGGTGGCCGCATCCGGGCAGACCTGTCCCAGGAGCCGGGCCGCCGCCGGCGCCGGCGTGGCCACGATCACGGCGTCGGCGGCCAAGGTGGCCGACCCGCTCCGGCCACTGTTCCCGCCGGCGCCGTCCCCGTTGGCGCCTCCGGCGCCGAGCGAGACGGTCCAGCCCCGGGCCGAGCGGCTCAGACCGGTCACGGCCGTTCCGGTGCGGATCTCGACGCCGGCTTCAGCCAGGCGTCCGGCCAAGGTGGCGATGACGTGGGACAGGCCGCCCGGGTGGGTGAGGAAGACCGGCGGGGGACCCGCGCCGGCCGTCCCGGTCACCTTGGCCGCGGCGGCCTGGGCGGCGGCGGCCTGGGCCCGGAGGGCGCGCAGCAGGCTCCGACCCGAGCGGGCGGCGGCGTCCAGCTGGGGAGCGGTGGCGGCGGCCGAGAGCAGCTCGCTGCGCCCGGCGTGGATGCCTCCGACCAGGGGGTCGACCAGCCACTCCTGGATGCCCCGGCCGAAGCGGGCGCTGACGATCTCCCCGACGGCCCGGTCCCCTTCCATCCGGGTGGCCGGCAGCACCAGGTCCAGGGCCGCCCGGGCCAAGGCCAGGGGCCGGACGGCGCCGGAGCGGGCTACCGCGCCCAGGTCGGACGGCACCCCGAGGACCAGGCCTTCGGGCAGCCTCCGAAGCCGTCCCCGGGTCCAGAGATAGGCGTGGCCGCCGGCCGGGCTGACCAGCTCGTCCCGCAGGCCGAGCTCCCGGCACAAATCCACCCCGAAGGGCACCCGGGCCAGGAAGGCGTCCGGACCCAGTTCCAGGGTGGTGCCGGCCAGCGATCCGGTCAGGATCTTGCCCCCCAGCCGATCGCCGGCTTCCAGCACGATCACCCGGGGTCGGGCGGGTCCGGCTGCGGGGCCGGCCCAGCCGGCACGGGCGGCACCGCCGGCATGGGTGGCGCCGGCGGCTACGTCGGCGCCGGAGGCTTCCGAGCCGCAGAGCTGCCACGCCGCCGCCAGCCCGGCTATTCCCCCGCCGATGACGACCACGGTCGGTCGGTGGGGCCCGCCATCGGGACTCAAAGCCGGCCGCTGGCCCCGGCCGTCACCTGGGCCACCATGTGGCAGAAGGCGGGGTCATCGTTGAGCGACTCCGTCCGGGCGAAGGCCAGGCCCAGTCGGTCCGCCTTGGCCCTGGCCTCGATGTCCAGGTCATAGAGGACCTCGAGGTGGTCGCTGGTGAACCCGGCCGGGCAGATGACCACGGCCCGAGCCCCCTCGGCGGCGGCGGTCTCGATCGACTCCAGGACGTCGGGTCCCAGCCACGGCTCGGGCGTCCGTCCGGCGCTCTGCCAGGCGACCTTCCACCGGGCCACGCCGGCGGCGGCGGTCACCGCCTCGGCGGTCTCGCGCAACTGGTCGGGATAGGGGTCGCCCATGTCCAGGACCCGGCTGGGGAGGCTGTGGGCGGTCACCAGGACCTGGGTGTCGGCGGCCGGGACACCGGTGGATCGCACGGCGTCTTCCAGCCGGGCCGCCAGGAGCTCGACCAGTTCGGGTTCCAGATGCCAGCTGCGCACCGGGTGAACGGTCATCCCGAGGGCGGCGGCGGTCTCCTCCACCCTCTCCAGGTACTCACCGACCGAGAGGACTGAGTAGTGGGGCGCCAGCACCATGGCCACCATCTCGGTGATGCCGGCGGCGGCCACCGCTCGGACTCCCTCCTCCAGGAAGGGCGCGGCGTGCTTGGAGGCGGTGAAGACCCGGAACTCGGTGGGGTCGATGGCATCCAGGGCGGCCTGGACGCCGGC
>DATLUK010000314.1:0-11691 GCA_035533195.1 Acidimicrobiales bacterium
GATCCGATTCCGGCACCCCGAGGAGAGCGGAGATCACCCGGGACGGGAGTTGGGCCCCGAAGTCGGCCACGTAGTCGAAACCACGAGCGCCGGCCTGGGCGTCGAGCAGGTCGCTGCAGATGGCCCGGATCTGTTCCTCCAGCTCGGCGGCCCGGCGTGGGGTGAAGGCCCGGGAGACCAGGGCCCGCAGGGCGGGGTGCTCGGGCGGATCCATGAAGATGATGAGGCCGGGCCGGCGCAGCTCGGCCCCCATGAGCTCGAGCACGGTTCCGTGGCCCGACAGGAAGGTCTGCGGATTCCGGGAGGCGACGGCCACGTCCTCGAACCGGCTCAGGCCCCAGAAATCGAAACGCTCGTTGCGGTAGACGGGCGCCTCGTCCCGCAGCCGCTTCCACACCGCGTAGGGAGACCGGTCGATGTCGACATCGAAGGGGTCCCAGTAGAGATCGGCGGGGGCGTCGATGGCCACGGCCTCACCCTAATGACGGCGTCACGCCGCAGGCGGCCGCGGTGCATAGCCACGGGAGTTGATTTCGACGCCGGGAGTGGTGGAACCTGGGCGCGGCCAGGAAGGACGGGATGTTGAGCGACCAGGAGGGACCAGAGACGGGGCGAACAGGGGGAATGGCCGGCTTCGGCCATATCGGCCTGTGTGTCAGCGACCTCGACCGCTCCCGGCGCTTCTACGTCGAAGGGCTCGGCTTCGAGTTCTTGAACGGGATCCACGTGCCCGACTCCCCCGCCGACCGGCTGCTGCGCCTGGAACCTCCTCTCGGCCTGCGGGCCGAGTACCTGGCCAAAGACGGCTTCGTGCTCGAGCTCATGCACTTCGATCGGGAGGCCAACCCGTCGCCGGCGGAGCGGGCGATGAACGAGCCCGGCCTGACCCACTTGTCTTTCAGCGTCGATGATGTGCCCGCCGTCGCCAACCGGCTCGGGGCCCTCGGCGGTGAGGTATTGCGGGAGACGGATGTGGGCGGCGGCATCTTCCTGCGCGACCCCGACGGCCAGCTGATCGAGCTCTACCCCGCCGGCTACCGCCGCTTCCTCTACGGACGCTGAGCACCCGGGGGCAGCGGGTGGCGGAAGAGGCCGGCGGCGTTGGCGTAGGTCACCTTGGCCATGACGTCAGGGCCCAGGTGGCCGAAGTTGGACTCGGCCGCCGCCTGGGTGGCGGGCCAGGTGGAATCCGCATGCGGGTAGTCGCACTCCACCATGATGTGGTCGGGTCCCATGAGGTCCACGACGGCGTTGACGCTGCTCGGGTCATCGATGGTGCAGAACCAGAAGTTGCGGCCCAGGATCTCGCTGGGGCGCAGGTCACCCTGCCAGCGGCGCGACTCCTGCCCCGACGCCGAATGATCGAGCACGTAATCGGCCCGGTCGGCCAGCATCGCCACCCAGCCGATGCCGCCCTCGGACATGGCAATGCGCATGTCGGGGTGGCGCTGACAGACGCCCGACCACAGCCAGTCGGCGGCGGCCACCATCGAGCTGGCCGGGAACAGGGTGGGAAACAACTCGAAGGGCGGGTCCGGCGATGGAATGGGAGCCCACCCCGATGAACCGGTGTGCAGGCACACCACGGTCTCGGTCTCCTCGCACGCCGTCCAGAACGGTTCCCACTTACGCGAGTGCACCGACGGGAGCCCGAGCTTGGCAGGTATCTCGGCAAAGCTCACCGCCTTGAAGCCCAGCTCTGCATTGCTCCTCACCTCGGCGGCGGCTACCTCCGGATCGGGCAACCAGGTCAGCTGAGTTGGGATGATCCGCTCCGGATAGGTTCCGGCCCAGTACTCGATGTGCCAGCGGTTCCAGGCCCGCATGCAGGCCAGGCCCAGCTCCGGGTCCTTGCTCCGGGCGAACACCGCCCCGCAGAAGCCGGCGATCAGCGAAGGAAAGCAGACCGAGGCCCACAACCCGCCGGCATCCATGTCCTTGATCCGCTCATGGATGTCATAGCAACCGGGCCGCATCTCCTCAAAGCGGGCCGGCTCCATGCTCCACTCTTCTTTGGGCCGGCCGATGACGGCGTTGAGGCCGACGTTGGCATAGAAGTTGTCCTCGTACTCCCAGGCCTGCTTGCCCTCGCCCAACTCGACGATGCGCGGCGCCCGGTCCACCAGGTGCGCCGGCATCCGGTCCTCGAACAGATCCGGAGGCTCGATCAGGTGATCATCAACGGAGATGATCATCGGAGGGCCCCCGCTCATGCCGGCATCCTACGCTGACGCCCGTGTCAGAGATCAGGGCCGCGGGAACGTCGGCCGACCCTGCGCCGCCGGCGGCCACCGTGGCCGAACTGGTCCTGGCCCGGGCCTCCGATAGGGGCGCCGGTCTTCTCTTCGAGGACGGGCGTTGGAGCTGGGCGGAGGTGGTGACTGAGTCCATTGGTCGGGCCGGCGCCCTGGCCCGGCTGCGCCGGGCTGGCCCGTTCCATGTGGGGGTACTGCTGGAGAACATCCCCGAGTACGTCTTCGTCCTCTTTGGCGCCGCCCTGGCCAGGGCCACGGTGGTGGGTATCAATCCGACCCGGCGGGGCGAGGAGTTGGCCCGGGACATCCGCCACACCGACTGCCAGATGGTTCTCACCGACCGGTCGGGCCTTTCCCTGCTCGAGGGCCTCGATCTGGGTATGGAGGCCGGGAGGGTCATCGACATCGAGTCGTCCACGTGGGCGGGGCTGACCTTGGAGACGGTGCCCGAGCTGGAGGCGCAGCCGGGGCCGGATCAGCTCTACCTGCTTCTCTTCACCTCCGGTTCCACCGGGGCGCCCAAGGCGGTGCGGATGACCCAGGGCCGGGCCGCCCGCACGGCGGCCGACTCGGCGGTGGCCTTCAGCCCCGGTGACGTCCTCTACTGCGCCATGCCGCTCTTCCACGGCAACGCGCTTCTGGCCAACCTGCTGGCCGGCCTGGTGTCGGGAGGGACGGTGGCGCTGCGGAGACGATTTTCCGCTTCGGCGTTCGGGCCCGACCTCCGCGCCACCGGCGCCACCTTCTTCAACTACGTGGGCCGGGCCTTGTCCTACATCCTGGCCGTGCCCGAGGCGCCGGAGGACGGGGACAACCGGCTCAAGTGGGCGCTGGGCTCGGAGGCCTCCCTAAGGGACCGCCAGGAGTTCACCCGGCGCTTCGGCTGTCCCATCTTCGAGGGCTACGGATCCAGTGAGAACGCCGTTGTCATCTCCCCCGCCGGGGGCATGCCGGCCGGCGCCCTGGGCAAACCGCGCCGGGGCAGCGACGTCATCGTGGCCAACCGGGAGACCGGGCAGGAGTGCGCGCCCGCCGCTTTCGACCCGGACGGGCGTCTGGCCAACCCGGCCGAGGCCATCGGGGAGATCGTGGGCCGCAACACAGCCGACCGTTTCGAGGGCTACTACAACAACGCGGAGGCGGAGGCGGAACGGTTGCGCTCGGGCTGGTACTGGACGGGCGACCTCGGCTACCGGGATGCCGAGGGCTGGTTCTGGTTTGCCGGGCGGACGGCCGACTGGCTGCGGGTGGACGGGGAGAACTTTTCCGTCGGGCCGGTGGAGCGGATCCTGGAGCGCTGGGAGGCGGCCCGGGGGGTGGCCGTCTACGGCGTGCCCGACCCGGTCACCGGGGACCAGGTCATGGCCGCCATCGAGGCCGGGGAGACAGGGGCCTTCGACCCAGTGGAGCTGGACCGCTTCCTCGGCGCCCAACCCGACCTCGGCACCAAGTGGGCGCCCCGCTTCGTCCGGGTGCTCACCGATCTCCCTCTGACGGCCACGGGCAAGGTGGACAAGGTGCAGCTTCGCCGCCGGGGCTGGGACGGCCCGGGCCCGGTGTGGTGGCGGCCACCGGGCGCAGACGGTTACCGGCCGATGACCGATGAGGACCGCACGGCGCTGGCGGCCCGGTTCCAGGAGAACCACCGGGACCAGCTCCTGGCCTTCTAGGAACGGTCGGCGAAGATCTTCTCGGCCATGGCCGAAAGTCCCCTCTTGTCCGCCTTCTGGCTGGTCAGCCAGGGAACGTCGGCGTCGGTGATGACTGCTATCCGCCGGGGCACCTTGTAAGAGGACAGCTTCTCGCGCAGGTCGGCCCGCATGGCGTCTTCGCTCAACTCGCCCGCCGCCTCGGGCACCGGCACCACCAGGGCCACCACGTCCTGCTCCCGATCGGGATGGGGAACGCCCATGACGAAGGCCAGCTTCACTCCGGGACAACCGAGCAGGGCGGTTTCCACCTCTATGGGGGCCACGTTGGAGCCGGCCGTCTTGATCAGATCCCCCTGGCGTCCGGTGAAGAAGAACCACCCGTCCCGGAAGTAACCCCGGTCACCGGTGTGGTACCAGCCATCGGAGTCGAACACGGCCGAGCGCTCCTGTCTGTACAGACCGAGCATCAGGTTGTAGCCGCGGACCAGCACTTCGCCTTCAGTCCCCTCGGGGAGGACTTCCCCTGTCTCGGGGTCGATGATGCGGTGCTCGGTGCCGGGCACCTCGTGGCCGAAGGAGCCCCGGTATTCGGGGGGAGAGCCGGTCTCCTCCCCCAGTCGCCAGAAGGTGTGGGGCCCGCACGTCTCGGACATGCCCAGGGAGCTGACGGCCAGGGAGGGGTCGGCCGGCCGGCGGTCGGGCGGCATGGCTTCGTAGAACGACCCCGACCGCAGCGATGACAGGTCGGTGGCGGGGAAATCGGGATGCTCGCGAAGGGTCTTGGAGACCGCCGGCCAGGCCGACACCACCGTGGCCCGCTCCCTCGCCATGAGGGCGAGGGCCTCTCCCCCGTCGAGCACCTCCTGGGTGATGAAGGCGGCGCCCACCGACAGGGCCCGGAGCAGTGTGAAGGCGAAACCGCCGACCCAGCACAACGGCATGGGCGTCCACAGCCGGGAGTCGGAGTCGATGCCCGAGAGGCCGGCCAGATTGGTGGCCTGGCGGATGAGGGCGCCGTGGCTGTGCACCACGCCCTTGGGCTCTCCCGTTGAACCCGAGGTGTAGGTGACCAGCATCACCTCGCCCGGGGTGACGTCATCGCCCATGGCGTCGACCACGTCCCCGAGGCCAGGGAGGCCGGCACCGGTGCCGGCAGGGGCGCCGGCCCGCGTCCGGTCGGCGGAACCGCCAGCGGCGCCGGTACCCTCCAGGTCGTCACCCAGGCCCCCCTCCGTCCAGGGCCGACGGGACGGCCCCCACAGCAGCACCCGGCGGAGCTGGGGCAGCTCGGGGAGGTAGATCGGCCCGGGGCCGTAGTCGGCCAGGCCCGGCACCGACGTCTCCAGTCGCTCGACGTAGTCGTGCTGGATGAAGGTGTCGGTCCCGATGAGGACCTGCACGTCGGAATGGCGCAGGAAGCGGATGAGCTCGGGCGGACGGTAGAAGGTGTTGACCGGTACCGCCACGGCACCGATACGCGTGGCCGCCGCCCAGGAGAGCACCCAGGGGATGCCGTTCGGGAAGAGGATGCCGACCTTGGTTCCCTTCACCACCCCGGCCTGGACCAGCCGCCCGGCCAGGCGCCGCGACTGCCGGTCGAGCTCGGCGTAGCTGAGCCGGCCGGTGGGGGTGACCACGGCGTCGCCGGAAGCGAACCGCTCCGCCCCTGCAGCCAGGAGGCCGGGGACGGTGGGCGTGTAGTCGGGGAAGACGGGTTCCATCAGAACGGTCGCTCCTCGGGTCCGAGGCGGGGACCGGGAGTGAAGGAGGCGGGCATGGAGACCACGCCGGTCAAGGTGGGATTGCCCGAATAGAAGCGGGTGGCTTCCTGATCCACCTCATAGTCAGGAAGGCGGCGGAGGACCTCGCTGACCACGACCCGGAACATGGTGCGGGCCACGTGCATGCCGATGCAGCGGTGGGGCCCGACCCCGAAAGCGAGATGCGGGTTGGGCGACCGGTCCAGCACGATGTCCCCCGGCGATTCGAAGCGGGACTCGTCGTGGTTGGCGGAGAGCCAGGAGAGAAGGATGACTTGACCCGCCTTGAGCGCCTGGCCGCCGAGCTCGACGTCACGGGTGACGGTCCGGGACAGGGTCTCGTTGACCGAGTAGTAGCGGAGAAACTCCTCGGTGGCGAGGGGCATCAGGTCAGGTTCGGCGGCTAGACGGGCCCGCTGGTCGGGGTGGGTGCTCAGGTAGTGCAGGGCGAGCGAGGTCAGCGAGGTGGTGGTGTCGAGGCCGCCACCGACCAGGTTCCAGAGCACGGCGCCGATCTGGGCGTCGTCCATCCTGGAGCCGTCATCCAGCTCCAGCTCGACCAGGCGGGTGAGCAGGTCGGCTCGGGGATGGCGGCGTCGATCTTCGGCCTCGGCCAGCAGCCCGGCCATCATGTCCGGCACTTTGGCCATGGCTTCGTTCCACACCGGATCGCCCGGGCGGTAGGCGACCATGGCGTGGAAGACCTCCCCGTAATGCTCCCAACCGTCGAGGGGAAGGCCCACCATCTTCATGGTGATGACGGCCGGCACCGGATTGGTGAGGTCGCCCACCATGTCCATCGAACCGCTCTCGATACGGGCGTCGATGAACCAGGTGGTGAGCGCGGCCATCAGGGGCTCGAGTTCAGCCACGGCTCCGGGCAGCATGAAGGGGTTGATGGCGCGGCGCAGGGCCTGGTGCAGGAGGCCGTCCACCTCGGCTATCCCGGCGGCCGGGATGCCGCGGGGACGGGGGACGCCGGCGATGCCCATGTAGTCGATGCCGTCATCCGCCCCCTTCCGGTAGAGGCTGGAAAAGGCATCCTCCTCGCGCGACACCCGGGCCACGGCCTGGTGTCCGCTCACCACCCAGAAGCCACCGTGGGCCTCGCTGTAAGCGACCGGGCAGCGGCGCAGCTCGCTCCAGCGCTCCAGCCGGTGGTCCAGATAGTCCCTCGAATGGTGGTCCAGATCGACGACCGGTATTGACGCCACGCAACCCCCTGCTCCCGGGCCCGGAAACTGTATATGACACGAGCGTCAGCTTTATCGGCCTCCGGATTGACCGACGCCTTCGGCTCGGTTCACACTCGCGCCGTGGCCCACCTCTTCGTAGACCAGCTGCGCCTCATGGCCGACAGCTTCCCCGAGGCGGTGGCCTACCGGATGGTGCCCGACGGGGAGGCGCTGACCTTTGCCGGCTGGGACGCCGAATCCGACCGCCTGGCCCGGGGCCTGATCGAAGCCGGCGTGGTCAAGGGCGACCGGGTGGCCATATACCTGGCTCCGGCCGAGGCCCTCCGTTGGATGGTCGCCTATTCGGCCGTGCACAAGGCCGGGGCGGTGGCCGTTCCCACCAACACCCGGCTCTCCCGCCGGGAGCTGGAACAGGTGCTCGGCCACTCCGGAGCGGTGGCGTCCTTTTCCGGTGCGGACACCACCGCCAACCTGTCCGAGATCCTCGACTCGCTGCCCAACCTGCGGCGGGCGGTGTCGACCTTGGACCGGGCCCCGGACGGCTTCCTGGCCTGGGCCGAGGCGGGACCCTCGGAGGGCGAGGCGCCCCACGTGGCCGTTGACGGGGACGACATGGCCGACATCATGTACACCTCGGGCACGACCGGCCGGCCCAAGGGCGTGGTGGTCAGGCACCGCAACGCGGCCATGATCCCCAACGGCCTGCCCAACTGGACAGGGGACGGGTGGCTGCACGCATCACCTCTGTTCACCTTTGCCGGCATCGCCTCCATCTACAACCCCATGAAGCTCGGCATGACCGGGCTCTACATGGCCCGCTTCGACGCCGACGCCTGGCTGCGGGTCACCGAGGAGCTGCGGCCCTCGGCCATGTTCCTGGTGCCGGCCATGGCCCAGCTCATCATCAACCACCCCCGGTTCCAGGAGTGCGACATGTCCAGCGTGCTCATGGCCACCATCGGCTCGGCCCCCCTGCCCACCGACACCTTCCGGCGCATGCGGGAGAAGATGCCTCAGGCCTGGGTCTCCAACAACTGGGGCATGACCGAAGCCGGATCGGCCTACTGCTCACTCCCGCCGGAGGAGGTGGACCGGCGGGTGGGGTCGGTGGGCAAGCCCGCCCCCACCGTCGCCCTCAAGGTGATCGATGAGGACGGCCAGGAGTTGGGCCCTAACCAGGTGGGCGAGCTGCTGGTGTCCAACCCGGGCCAGGAGCGCGAATACTTCGGTGATCCCGAGGCCACCGCCGCCACCTGGAGGGACGGCTGGCTGCACACGGGGGACCTGGCCCGCATCGATGAGGACGGCTACCTCTACATCGTGGGGCGCAAGAAGGACGTCATCATCCGGGGCGGCAACAACGTGCACGCCACCGACATCGAGGAGACCCTGCTCGAGCATCCGGCCGTCATGGAGGCGGCAGTGGCCGGCGTCCCCCACAAGGTCCTCGGGGAGGACGTGGCCGCCTGGGTGGTGCTGGCGCCGGAGGCTCGGGTCACCCCAGCCGAGCTGCTGGCCTTCATGTCCGAGCACCTCTCCGACTACAAGGTGCCCCGGCGCTACACGTTCGTCGATGAGCTGCCCCGCAACGCCACGGGCAAGGTCATGAAGCACCAGCTGCCGCCGGCGGCGGATCCCCTGACGCGCTAGTAGCGGGTGGCTTCGCCAGGCCGGCGGGGCTGGGGCCCCCGCCGGCACCGTCCGGCCGGAGGCCGGACAATGAACATCAGTACCCCGCGGCGGCTCCGAAGCGGGGGCGGGGGTCGGTCCCGCCGGCCAGGTGGCCGTCCTCCACGCTGATCAGATGCGCATGGCCGAAGCCGTGGTCGAAGGGGCGAGCCGCCTCCACCCGGTGGCCGAGTTGGGCCAGGCCCTCGGCCCAGGCGGCCGGGGCGTGGGCCTCGATGACCACCGTCACGTCGTCACCGCCGGCGCTCCAGGTGTCGAAGCCGGTTTGCCCGCCGCGCAGCACCCAGCGCCCGGCCGCCACCGCCGACCCCGGCTCATGGCCGGCCACCAGCCAGCGGGCCAGCACCTGCAATAGGAACTGGGGCTGGCCGTCCCCGCCCATGCTGCCGAGAACCCCCCGGAGGCGGCCGTCCGGGTCGGTAACGGCCAGGGGGCTGAGGGTGTGGGCGGGCCGGCGGCCGGGTCCGTACTCACCGGGATGACCCTGCTCAAGAGAGAACCCGATGCCCCGGTTGTGCAGGAATATCCGCAGCCCGGGCAGCACCAGGTGCGAACCGAAGCCGGAGGCGTTGGACTGCAGCACGGACACGCCCATGCGGTCCCGGTCCACGGTGGTGAGGGCGATGGTGTCCCCGGCTCCGTAGGACCCGCCCATCACAGCGGCCCGATGCGGGTCGATACGGGCCCGCCGGGGCGCCAGCCTCTCCTCGGCCAGCAGGGCGGCCCCGTCGGCGCCCTCGTACAGGGCGCCGAGACGATCCCCGGCCGCCTGGCGGGACGCCTCCACCAGCAGATGGGCCCAGACCGGATCGGAGGGATCCTCCGGGACATCCAGGCCGGCGGCTATCCAGGCCGAGGCCAGGGTCAGATAGCCCTGGGAGTTGGGCGGGACCGTCCACAAGGACGTGCCCCAGGCCCCCGTGACCAGGGGCTCGACCCAGTCGGCCTGGGACCGGGCCAGATCGGCCTCGGTGTACTCCCCGGCCCCCAGGGCCATCAACTCCGCACCGAAAGCGCCCAGGTAGAAGCCGGCCCGTCCTTCGGCGGCAATAGCCAGCAGGGCCCCGCTCATCCCGGGCCGGCGGAGCAGGCTCCCGGCCCGGAGGGGACCGCCGGCGGTCAGGTCCTCGGCCCCGGCCACCTCGGCCACGTTGGCCGCAGCCGCGGCCAGGGTCGGGGAGGCCGGGAAACCCTTCCGGGCGTAGCCCTCGGCCGGGCCCAGGACCTCGGCCAGGGGCAGTCTCCCGAAGCGGCTGTGCAGGGCTACCCAGCCGTCCACGCAGCCCGGCACGGTGACCGAGCGGATGTCGCCCCGGAAGGGCATGGCGGTGAACCCCTCGGAGCGCAACC
Organism: Acidimicrobiales bacterium; assembly: GCA_035533195.1. Classification (GTDB taxonomy): domain Bacteria; phylum Actinomycetota; class Acidimicrobiia; order Acidimicrobiales; family JAJPHE01; genus DAHUYE01. The sequence continues at coordinate 9,903 of DATLUK010000314.1, forward strand.
GGTCGGGATCGGCTCCCGAGCCGGCCCGGCCTGAGGCGTTGAGGGCAACCGGAGGGCCGTCGGGAGGGACCACCATGGCCAGCAGGTCTCCCCCCACCCCGCAGAGATGAGGGTTGGTGACGGCCAGCACGGCGCTGGTGGCCACGGCGGCGTCGGCGGCGCTGCCGCCGGCCCGGAGCATGGCCAGGCCGGCCTGGGAGGCGAGGTGGTCGACCGAGCACACCATCCCTGACGGGGCCCGGGCCGTGACGGCGGGAACGAGCTCGCTCACGCCGCTGTCGCCTCCTCCGCTTCGGCCCCCGGCCCTGCTCAGGCCAGGATCAAGTCTGCCAGCCGCCGACGATGGAAGCTCTGGGAGCCGAACAGCAGGTCGTTCTGCTTGACCCGGCGGAACAGGAGATGGCAGTCGACATCCCAGGTGAAGCCGACCCCGCCGTGGACCTGGATGTTCTCGGCCGTGATCATGTTGGCCGCCTCGGCCACGAAGCCCTTGCACATGGCCGCGGCCGGCTCACGCTGGGCGTCCTCCACGTCGCTGGCCCAGGCGGCCCAGTGGGTGCCCACCCGGGCCAGTTCCAGCTGGTGGAGCATGTCGACGATCTTGTGCTTGATGGCCTGGAAGGTGGCGATGGGTCGGTCGAACTGGACCCGGACCTTCGAGTACTCGATGGCCATCTGGAGAGCCCGGTCCGATGCCCCCACCGTTTCGGCCGACAGGGCGATCCCGGTGTCATCGATCACCCGGGCGATGAGGGCGCTCTGATCACCATCCGGGCCCAGGCGGCGGCCGGGGCGGTCCTCCAGGACCAGGCGGGACATCTTCCTGGTCACGTCGAGGGCCGGGACCGGATCGGCCGCCGGCGTCTCGACCAGGAAGGCGGCCAGGCCCTCGGGGTCGCGGGCGACCACCACGGCCAGGTCGGCGGAGGCGCCGTCCAGGACCAGGGGCTTCACCCCGTTTAGGTGCCATGACCCGTCTGTCGAGCGGCGGGCCTCAGTGCGGACCGACTGCAGCGGGCCGGCCGAGCCGCCCTCCTCCAGGGCCAGGGTGCCCCGCTCGCCCCGGCCCAGCCGGGCCAGGAGCTCCTCGTCACCGAGGCGGAGGCCGGCCAGGGTGGCGCAGACGGCGGAGGAGAAGAAGGGCCCCGGGAGGGGCAGCTTGCCCATCTCCTCCTGCAACGGCAGCAGGTCGACCATGCCGAGGCCGACGCCGCCTAGCGACTCGGGCACCAGCATGCCGGCCCAGCCCAGGTCGACCACCGCCGACCAGAACTCATCGCTGAAGCCGGCCGGATCCTCGATCATGGCCCGCACGTAGGCCGAGGGCGCCCGCTCGGACAGGAAGGCTCGGACCGAGTCGCGCATGGCTTCCTGCTCGGCGCTGAAGGTGAAGTCCACAGCGGCGGACGTTAGCGTTGCGTCGATGGACTTCTCCTATGCGCCGGAAGACGAGGAGTTCCGGGAGGAGCTCCGCTTCTGGTTGGACGCCAACCTGCCGGAGTTCAAGGACCTGGGGGAGATCGGCCCGGAACAGTCCGATTCCACTCTGCGGACCATGCAGCGCCGCCAGGCCTGGCAGCGGCGGCTCAACGAAGGGCGCTGGGCGGCCATCAACTGGCCCATCGAGTGGGGTGGCCGGGAGGCCACCATCATGCAGAACGTCATCTACAGCCAGGTCATGGCCGAGGCTCGGGCCCCGGGCATCTACAACGCCAACGGGATATGGCAGATCGGGCCGATGATCATCCGTTGGGGCACCCAGGAGCAGAAGGAGCTCTGGCTGGCGGGC
>DATLUK010000315.1:0-2029 GCA_035533195.1 Acidimicrobiales bacterium
CAAGATGGCAAGCAAAGCGATCGTGGGTGAGAAGGTCGGAATGACCCAGATCTGGGACGACCAGAACCGGGTCATACCGGTCACGGTGGTGCGCGTCTCGCCTGTGCGGGTCGTCCAGGTCAAGACCCCCGAGCGGGACGGTTATGCCGCCCTCCAGGTGACCTACGGATCCAAGCGCCCCCAGGCCCTGAACAAGCCCGAGGCCGGCCATCTGGCCAAGTCGGGCGTCGAGCCCGGCCGGCGCCTGGTGGAGCTACGTCTGAGCGACGTCAGCGGCTACGAGGTGGGCCAGGAGATCAAGGTGGACGTCCTGGCGGCAGGGGACCGGATCGATGTGACGGCGGTCAGCCGGGGTAAGGGTTTTGCCGGCGGCATGAAGCGCCACAACTTCAAAGGCCAGGGTGCCGGCCACGGTAACCACAAGCACCACCGGGCTCCCGGTTCGGTGGGAGCCTGTGCCACTCCGGCCCGAGTCTTCAAGGGCACCCGGATGGCCGGGCACATGGGTGGCGAGCGGGTGACGACCCTCGGCCTCCAGGTTGTCCAGGCCGATGTCGAGCGCGATCTGCTCCTCCTCAAAGGCGCCGTGCCCGGACCCCGGGGCGGCCTGGTTCTGATCCGCAACGCGGTGAAGGGAGCCTGACATGGCCACTGCCCCCACCAACACCAACATCCGGGTCGACCTCCACCGCGGCGATGGCACCGCCGGCGGCACCCGGAACCTCGACCCCAACTTCTTCGGCCTGGAGCCCAACGTTCCCCTGATGCACCAGGTGGTCACGGCCCAGCTGGCCGCGGCCCGCTCGGGAACCCAGAACACCAAGACCCGATCCGAGGTCCGCGGCGGCGGGGCCAAGCCCTGGCGCCAGAAGGGCACCGGCCGGGCCCGGCAGGGTTCGACCCGGGCCCCGCACTGGGCCGGCGGCGGCGTAGCCCTCGGGCCCAAGCCCCGCTCCTACAAGCAGCGGACCCCCAAGAAGATGGTCTCCCTGGCTCTGCGCTCGGCTCTGTCCGATCGGGCCGCCCAGGGCCGCATCGCCCTGATCGAGGCTTGGTCCTTCGACGGGCCCCGGACCAAAGATGCCGTCAAGCTCCTGTCCGGCATCGGTGTGGCCGGAAAGGTCCTGGTGGTAATCGACCGGGATGATGACAACGCCACCCTCTCGTTCCGGAACCTGCCGGAGGTCAAGCTGCTCCTGGCCTCCGAGCTCAACGCCTACGACGTGCTGTGTTCCGACTGGGTCCTCTTCACCGAAGCCACCCTGCCGGGCGGCTCGGCTGTGGCCTCCGGCCCCGCCGCCGAAGCCCCCGCAGCCGAAGCCCCCGCAGCCGAAGCCCCTGCCGTAGCCGAAGCCCCTGCCGTAGCCGAGGCCCCTGCCGATGAGCCCCAAGCTGCTGCCGCCGGGCCGGATGAGGAGGACGACCAGTGAGCCTGCTCACCGATCCCCGCGATGTGATCATCAAGCCGGTCGTGTCGGAAAAGTCCTACGCCCTCATCGACCGCGGGGCCTATGTCTTCATCGTGCACCCCGACGCCAACCGCACCCAGGTCCGCCAGGCCGTGGAGTCGATCTTCTCGGTCAAGGTCCAGAAGGTGAACATTCTCAACCGGAAGGGCAAGCGCAAGCGCAACCGGCGCCAGGCCACTTTCGGGACGCGGTCCGATACCAAGCGGGCCATTGTCACCCTTGCCGGTGACGACCGGATCGACCTGTTCGAGAGCTGAGAGACCGACCATGCCCCTCCGCAAACGCAAGCCGACTAGCCCCGGACGCCGCTTCCAGACCGTCTCGGACTTCTCCGAGATCACCCGGAGCCGTCCGGAGCGCAGCCTCATCGAGGCCAAGCCGTCAACCGGTGGCCGCAACAGCTATGGCCGCAAGACCGCCCGCCACCGCGGCGGCGGCCACAAGCAGCAGTACCGGATCATCGATTTCAAACGGACCAAGGACGGCGTGCCGGCCAAGGTGGCGGCTATCGAATACGACCCCAACCGCAGCGCCCGCATCGCCCTGCTCCACTATTACGA
>DATLUK010000316.1:0-27868 GCA_035533195.1 Acidimicrobiales bacterium
GCAGCTGATGACCAAATACAGCATCGACCTGGCCATGGTGGTGGACACCGAGCGGGCCGATCAGGTGGTGGTCAAGGTGTGGCGGGTCAACGGTCCGTACTCGGCGCACAAGCTGGACATGGTCTTTTCCGCCGCCCGGTCCAACGACTGCCGGGCCATCTACGCCCGACTCGGCGGGGGGGCCCACCAGGTCAGCGTGGTCGGCTTCCCCCACGACGTGGACTGGGTCCAGACCCTCTCGGCCTCCCTCGATCTGCAGCTGGCCATCGCCCTGGCCCATGCCACCCGGGCCAAGCCGGAATGGGTGCACGGGCGGACCTTCTCGGTCGGCTTCGTCAAGGGCTTCACCGATGAGGTGGGCGAGCGCCTCTCCCGGGCCCGGCGCCAAGCCGTGGCCGACGCCGTGTCCTGCTTTGCCGCCGAGCGGGCCGGCGCCGGCGTTGGCGCCGAGGCCGGTGGCCGGGCCCAGCCAAGTGCCCAAGGCGAGGGCCCGTCCGTCGCCCTGGTCCTGGCGGCCAAGGACAAGCAGGTGGACGATGAGTTCAAGGTCCACTTTCCACACGTGCGGACGATGCACCGCTACGTCCGCCTGCAGAGCTGGTCGGGCTACCAGCCGGGACGGGACGCCGGCAGCCGGGCCCAGCTGGCCAAGGCGCCGCTGTCCGGCCGGCGCAGCCTGAGCGCCTGAGGGCCGGCGCGGCGGCTCGGTCGGCAGCGGGGCCGCCGGTCATGGCGCCACCACGGCTCGGCGTGGTCCAGGCGGCCGTCTACGCCGCCGAGGCGGAGGCCCTGGAGGCCTGGGGCCAGCGCTGGTCCCGAGTGCGCCAGGCCCAGGCTTATGCGGACGGGCTGGTGGGGCGGGAGTGGTTTGCCGCTCGCTGGCCCCACTTCGGGCGCTGCCACGTGGAGAGACGAGGATCAGGGGCGCGGTACTCGACGGCCGCCGCCCTGGATGGCGACGGGCCGGCGCCGGCTGGTGCGATCGTCCTGCTCGCCCCCGGGCATCTGACCCAGGCCGTCCTCTTGCATGAGCTGGCCCATGTGCTGGCCGGGCCCGGGGAGGGCCACTCGGCCGGGTTCCTGACCGTGCAACTGGAGCTGGTCAGGAACGAGATGGGCTTCGGGGCCTACGCCGACTACCGGGCGGCGCTCGGCCGGAAACCCGAGCTGGCGGGCCTGATGGCGCCCAGGGAACCGTTACAGGCGCTCTCTAGCCTTGCGCCCGGCGGTTCGGATCCGGGCGGTGTTCCGGCTCCCTCAGACGATGTTGCCAATCGACTCGGGAGGCGTCACCATGGCTATCAGTGAGGAAGCGCGACACAAGCTCTACAGCCGACTTGAGGAGGTCCTTGGCCGGTCGGAGGCAACTGTCCTGATGGAACATCTGCCGCCCGTTGGCTGGGCTGACGTCGCCACTCGGCGGGACGTCGATGCTCTCGAGGAGCGGGTGGAGTTGAGGCTGGACGCTCGCTTCACTCAGATGACCGCCACGCTCGAGCGGGAGATGCGGCTGCTCACCTGGCGGTTCATAGTGGCCCTGCTCACTGCCCTGTCGATTGGCCTGGCGGTGGCTCGCCTCTAGAGGGACGGCTTAAATGCCCGCCATGCCCACGATCGGCTCAGCCAGTCGGATGGCGCCGGTGGAGCCCAGGAACGGGGCGTCCCCGTAGGAGAAGATGCCTCCGTCGGAGGCCACCAGCCAGTAGCCGGCCCCGTCCGCAGTGGCAGACATCCCGACCACCGGGCGGGCCAGACGGATGGCGCCGGCCGAGCCGTAGAAGGCGGCGTCCCCGAAGTCGAACACCCCACCGTCGGAGGCCACGAAGCGATAGCCCTGCCCATCGGGCATGGCCGACATCCCGACGATGGGTTTGGCCAGGTGGATAGCCCCGGCCGAGCCGTCGAAGGGAGCGTCGTAGCTGAAGACCCCACCGTCGGCAGCCACCAGCCAATAGCCACCGGTCAGGGGGTCGGGTGCCATCCCGACCACCGGAGCGGCCAGGCGCAGACCGGCGGCCGAACCGTGGAACACGGCGTCCCCGAAGGGGTAGACGGCCCCGGCGGAGGACACCAGCCAGTACCCGCCCCCGTCAGGGGTGGCGGCCATCCCTACGATCGACCCCTGGCCGGCCAGGCCGTTGAGTGAGCCGTCATTGCTGGCCTGTCCGAAGGCCATGACCCGCCCGGCGGCGGTGACCAACCAGTAGCCCAACCCGCCCGGGGGCGCGGCCATCCCCACCACCGGCGTTCCGAGTCCGGCGCCGGCACCCGAGCCGTCGAAGGCGGCGGCTCCGAAGTCGAAGATGCCGCCATCCGCGGCCACGAAGCGATAGCCGGCCGGCGGCGGCGGCGGCGGCGGCGGCGGCGGGACGGTCGTAGTGGTGGTCGTGGTGCTGGTGGTCGAAGTCGGGGCCGTGGTGGTGGTCGAAGTCGGGGTCGTGGTGGTGGTGGTCGATCCGCCGCCCCCGGAGGCCGCATGGGCGGCGGCGCACAGGGTGCCGGCTAAGGCGGTGGCATTCGGACTGCCCAGTCCGGTGGCCATGTCGTAACCGCTGCCGGCGTCGTAGTAGCCGGGATGACTACCCGTCAGGTCGTTGTTACCGGTGGTGACGTCGTTGAGGTCGGCCCGGCCGGCGCCGTAGAGGACAGGGTTGATGAGCCCGGCCCGGTTGCCGGTGGAACAGGATTCATCCGACAACCCGATGATGGCGGCCCACAGAGGTGAAGCCATGCTGGTTCCGCCGACCTGGCTCCACCCCCGGTTCGAGCAATCCCCCGCCGTGCAGTAGACGGTGTAGCCGTGGACGGGATCGGCCGAGGCGCTCACGTCGGGCACCTCCCGGCAGTAGCCCGTGCCGGCTCCGCAGGGTGCGCCACTGGACTGGGAACCGACCACGCTCTGCTGCCAACTGGGCATCGGCCAGACACTGGAGATGCCTCCTCCCCCGGCGCCGCCGTCGCTGTTCCACGCCGTCTCGTACAGCGGGTTGGTGGACTGGAGGCTGGTGCCGCCCACCGCGGTTACATACGGCTGGCTGGCGGGATCGTCCACCTGGAGAGAGGTGTCATAGCTATTCGGAGGGCCGTAGCAGTCCTCCGAACCCGAGTCCCCCGTGGCGGCAAAGATGGTCTGGCCCTGGGCGGCCGCCTGCTGGAAGAGGGTGTTTTCCGCCCGCATGAGGTTGGGATCGTCCTGGGCCTGACAGATGCCCCAGCTGGTGGCCACCACTTGGGCCCTATCCGCGTTGATTATGGCGGCGTAGGTGTCATACAGGCCCTGAGCGGTGTTGGGCCCCTCATAGGCGATCACCGAAGCCGCCGGCGCCACCGACAGCACATCTTCGATGTCCGAGGTCGTCTCGGTCGTTCCCGCACCTACCGAGGCTCCTCCGTCCACGCTGACCCGGTTCACCGACGGGCCCGAAATGCCCACGCAGGTGGCGTAAGCCGCCACGTCGGCGTCGCTGTAGTCGGCCAGTTCGAACAGGGCGACGGTGATCCCGGTGCCGTCCAGGCCAGAGGAGTACAGGCCACCCAGGCCGTAGGCGGAGGCGATGGACGCCGGCGTCTCCGGGGCTCCGTTGAAGCCGGCCGAGCACCCGGTCAGGGGCAACGAGGTCTCCGTGGTGCGGGGAGCCGCCGCCACATGGGCATGGGCCTGGGCGAGGTCATCCAGACCGAGGACGCCGGACACCCCGGCTGGAAGGGTGGCCGGGCTCAGGTTGGCGTAGGCGACCCGACCGGTGGCCAGGCGCTCGGAGGCCAAGGAAGTGCGGAAGGCGCGCTCGGCCGTGGCCACGTTGGTCGATACCGAAAGGGAGAGGCCGTCCGAGGCTAGCCGGCCCACGGCCACTCCCTCCGAGCGCAGGGAAGCCCGCACCGCGTTCACCTCGGCCGAGGACGCCCCGAACCGGACCGCAAACTGACCCCCGCTGATGAACCGTCGGTACTCCGAACTGGCCGGGTTCGAGACACCCGAAGCCAAGGCGGCCAGGCCGGCGGGATCGCGGGAGGTGAGGGTCACCGTCACGTGCAGGATCTGGGAAGCGGCGGCCGGGCCCAGACGGGTAGCCCCGGTGGGAAGCACGGCGGGCCGTAGGTGGAACAGCGCCGGGAGGGCCGGCCCTGACCGGATGCGCGGGGCGCCGGCCGCCAGGGCCGGCTGGCCGAGCCCGGACGCCAACAACCCAGCCATGAGGGCGGCAGGGGCCAGGACCCCTCCGGGCCGGAGCCGCCGGAATCGGACAAAACGCATCTGTCTCTTCATCGGCAGTTCGGCCCCCGGACTTGAGGCCCAGAGAGGGTCAACCTTGTTGCTGGTGACATTCATCGTCAGGATGGATCGAGGGCCGCCAGCAAGTGATGGAGGTCCCGATACATCGGCGGTTAAGGGTGAGGAGGTGGCTCGAAACCCAGCCCCAGCCGGGCCGTGACGCCGGACAACGCCTTGTCGATGGTCCAGAGCCTGGTGTCAGGAGTCAGGCGGGTCGCGGCCAAAAGCTGGACGTCCACGTAGCCGATCCCCGCGCCGTACAGCCGCTCTCGGTCGATCAGGCCCAACACCTCCTCGTCATCGGCCAACGTGGCCTGTGGCAGAGCGCGCAGCAGGTCGAGGATCTCGTCACGACGCCCCAGGTTTCCCAGCGCCAACTCCCCGATGACCCAGGGGTGGACCAAGGCGGCGCTGTCGTCGAGCAGACTCGACAGGGTGACGTTCCCGCCACGAAGGTGGTCGATCCATACGGATGTATCGACCAGGATCACCTGGGCTCGCTGCGTCGCCGGGGCACATCACCGAGGCTGGGTTCCGACCCGCCCAGCCGAGCCAAGCGCCGGGCGCTCTCCCTCTCGATCAGGGCGCGGAGCGCCTCACGCACCAGGGCGGTCTTTTCGATGGTGCCGGTCAGACGCTGGGCCTGGCTGAGCAGGTCGTCGTCCAAGGCGAGAGTCGTGCGCACGGCTGGCCTCCTGGGCATCGGATCAGCCATCTAATGATGCCATAGACGATGCCACAAAGGAACGGGTGCCCTGCGCCGGACCTCCAGAGACGGGGCGGCGATCACGACCCCGGGTAGACCGCCAGCTCCTCATGCTCGTAGAAGTGGCTCGGATCCTCGTAGAACAGGATGCGCCCCGAGCGCAGCGCGCCCAGGTCGTTGAGCAGGCCATTGCACTTGCCCTGGAAGGTGGCGTAGTCGGGGGACCACACCAGCCACACGGCATGGCCCGGGCCGGCCTGAGCCACCAGTGACCGGGCGAAGGGCAGCGGATGGGAAGACTCATTGACCCGGGCGTAGTCCACCCAATCGACCCTGTCCGGATTCCCCCGGCGGGGATAGGCCACCTGCTGGTAACGCCCCGCCGGCAGCAGGCGGTCAACCGCCGGGCCCAGTTGGTCGGGGCAGTAAGCGACCACGTCCCCGGCATGTGCCTGGCGGGCGAGAGTCGCAGCCACCTCCCCGGCCTGGGTGCGGTTGGTGGTGATGTTGGGATAGGAACCGAGCACTCCCAGCACCACGATCCCCAGCACGGCCCCGACCCGGAAGGCCGGATGCCCGATGGCCGCCACACCCAGGGCCACCAGGCCGACGACGGGGACGAAGTCAGCCGCCGTGTAGCGCAGGGAATAGGCGCTGTTGCCCAGCTCGGAGGCCCCGATGGCCAGGACCAGGGTGACCAGGGCCACCCAGCCCAGGACCCGGGCCGCCGGTCGGACCCGCAGATCGAGATGGATGTCCCACCGACCGGAGGCCGCACCGAAGAGGCCCAGGACCATGAGAACGGCATAGAGAGTGCCGAGCAGGTCGCCCAGGCGGGAGCCCAGGCCGCCGAAATCGCCCAGCACGATGCCGAGGTCGGTGAAGTCGGCCCGCGGGGCCCACGGGGTTCCGGTGTGGCCCAGCTGGTAGGCGAAGCTCGGTATCCATGGGACAAACAGGACGAAGCCGCCAACCAGCGCCACCAGGCTCAACGCTGAGGCCCGCCGCGTCGGACCGGGCCCGGAGCGGAAGGCGCGCCACAACACCGCGCCGGCCACCGCCGCCACCAGGTAGAGGTCCCAGTAGTGGGTCAGCAGCAACAGCCCCGACACCAGCGCCACTCCGGCCAACCTGGGCGCCGTCGGTCGGGCCAACGAGGCGCGCAGGGCGAGGAACCCGATCAGGCTGAGGAGGATCATCAGCATGTACATCCGGTTTTCCGTCGAGTACCGGACGGCAAAGGGACTGGTCGCCACCATCACCAGTGCTCCCCACGCCGCCGGTCGTCCCCCCAGCGCCCGGCCCATCCGCCAGGACAGGGGCAGGGTGGCCACCCCCATGACCCCGGACAAGGAACGGACGGCCAGGTTGCTGGTCCCGAAAGCCCCCATCCAGAAATGCAAGAGGAAGTAGTAGAGGGGAGGTGACCCGTCCTCCCGCAGCGCCCCCGGGATCCGCGCCAGGGGCAGATGGGCGATGGTGAAGGTCTGGGCCTCGTCCAGCCACAGGTCCGAGGTGGTCCAGAAGCGCAGGACGATGAAGGTGGCCAGGACCACGCCGGCGGGGATCAGGATCCACCACGGCTCCCGGCTCCTTGTTCCGTCCGCCTCGGCCTCGGCCACGGCCGGCAGTATGCCCGGTGGCTCGACTGGCACAGACGCGGGGCGCCGGCCAATAACCTGACCGGAGGAGACCGGCGCCCGGCCCGCCTCCCCTGCCCTGGAGGCGCGTGACCGAGACACTGGTGAGGCCGGTCGGCCTCCCGACCGAGCAGCCCGACTCCTCGCCCAATCGCCCGGCCCGCCGGGGCTGGTGGCGGGGACTGTCGGTCCTGATCCTGCTCATCGTGGTCCTGGCCCCGGCCGGGGGGCTGTTGCACCAGGCCGGCCAGGGCCAGCTGATGGAGGACGGGTTCATGATCCTCCTCCCCCAGCGGGTGTTGCACGGAGCCGTCGCCTACCGGGACTTCGACTGGTTGTGGGGCCCGGCCGGGCTGTGGCTGCCTGCCCTGGTGCATGCCGTCTTCGGCTGGACCGAGACCGTCTCCCGCCTGATCGGCCTGGCCTACGCCGTGGGGACGACGCTGGCCGCCTACGCCCTGGTGCGGCGCTGGTCGGAGGGTCTCGGGGTCCTCGCTGGCGTGATCATGGCGCTGATCGACCGAGCCAGTGACCTGCCCGAGTACGCCGCCATCGGCCTCAGCCTCTTGGCTCTCTACTTCGCCTACCGCTCGCTGATCGGCCGGGGAGCCCGACTACACCGATACGCGCTCCTATCCGGGCTGACGGCGGGGGCGGTGCTGCTCTTCCGGCCCGACCGGGGAGTGGGAGTGGCGCTGGCCCTGCTCATCGTGTTCTGGTCCGACCGCTCTCGGCGCCAGCTGGCCGGCATCGGCCTCCTGGCCGGCGGGGCGCTGCTGGGCGCCTACGCGGCGGTGGCCGGCTTCGGCGTCACCTTCGAGAACCTGGTGGTCACGGCGTGGCGGATCCCCGGGGACCGGTACCTCCCCTTCCCTGTCTCCAACTATCGGGACGACCTCTGGATGGCCCTGGTGGTCGTGGCCCTCGGCATCGACTTCTACGCCGGCTGGCGGAGGCGTCGCATCAGTCCGGCGTCACCGCGGGGACCCGTCATGCTGGGCGCCGCCTTCCTGGCCCTCACCTTGATCCCCGAGTTCCTCCAGCGGGCCGATGCCGGCCACCTCCTGGTGGCGGGGTCGCTGGCGGTCGCACTCCTTCCGGCCGCACTGTCGGATCTCGTCCAGACCGCCGAGGAGACCCGGATACCGGCCGGGACCGCCCTGCGCTACGGCGCCGGCGTCCTGGCCGTGCTGAGCGTGGGCGCCTACCAGGAGGCGGTAGCACCATATTTGAGCGAGACGGGGACGACCCTGACCGTGGTCAGTCCAGACACCACCACCGTGGTCAACCAGGGTCACAGCTTCGTCTATCCCACCGGCGATGCCCTGCTGATGGCTCAGCTGGTGCTGTGGGTACAGAGCAACACCCGTCCGGGCCAGACCCTCTTCATCGGTCCGGGCGACCTCTCCCGCACCCCCTACAACGACAATTCGGTGGCCGTCCTGCTCCCAACCCTGCGCGACGCCATGCACTTCCCGGACATGAACCCGACTGTGGCCGTGTCCCACGAGGCCGTGCTGGCCCGGGACGTGGCCTCGGCCGACGTGGTGATCCTCGACCGCCAGATCGATCAATGGAACGAGGCCAACGGCTCCAGCCAGTTCGGATCCCAAGCGGCCAATCGGGTCGTCAGCCGGCAGTTCTGTCCGGCGGCGGAGTTCGGCCTATACGAGGTGCTGCTGCGCTGCTCCGCCGCCGGCTGAATACAAGCCGGCGGCGGAGCGAAATCGGGCGGGGCCGACCGCGGGCAGAGTTAGCTCACGTCAGCCAAGAACTCGGGGGAACCGAGAATCTGTGCCACTACGGCCTCGTCGGTGGCGCCTCCCCCGAGCATCGGCACAAATGTAGCCACGGCGCCGGGATCAGCAGTGCGGTGCAGGAACGTAATGAACCACCCCTCGACCAGATCGCTTCGGTATTCGGGCGAGGCGAGGATGTCACTGGCGATCTGAGCGCGAGTGGTGCCGGTCCCGAGCAAGCCCTCGAAGGTGGCGAGGCCAGCGGAGTCCGCCGCCCGACCGAGCAGCACCTCATACAGGGCTCCTACATAGCCACCCGGAGTTCCGCCCGAGTCCGCCAAGAACTCGGGGGAACCGAGAATCTGTGCCACAACGGCCTCGTCAGTGGAGCCATGGCCCAGCATGGGCACAAAGGTGGCCACGGCGCCGGGATCAGCAGCGCGGTGCAGGAAGGTCGTGAACCACCCGTCGACCAGATTGGTGCGGTATTCGGGCGAGGCGAGGATGTCACTGGCGACCTGAGCGCGAGTGGTGCCAGCACTGAGTAAAGCCTCGAAGCCGGCTAGGCCCCCAGGGTCTGGCGCCCGGTAGAGCAGGAACTGGTAGAGGGCACAGACGTACTGACCATCGGCCGTCGCCCCCGTACATGTCGGACCAGGAGTTGGGCTGGGAGTTGGGCTGGAAGTTGCTCCTGGGGCCACGTAGCTGAACTGATCAGGCGTACCCGCCGCCGACGCCAGACCCAAGGTGGTCACGATCACGTCCACCGTTCCCGCGGCTGCACCGGGAGCAGTGGCCACGCACGTGGTGGACGAACTGCAGGACACGGCGCTGGCCGGATTGGACCCGAAGCCGACCGTGGTCGACCCCGCCGTGGTGGAGAAGCCCGCTCCGGTGATGGTGACCGGCGTACCGCCTGAGGTGGGCCCGCTGGCGGGCGAGAGAGCGGTAACAACGGGGTCGTAGGTGTATCGATCCGCCAGGACCGCCGTCGACGGGATGCCTGCCGACGTCACCTTGACGTCGACAAACCCAGGCAAACTGGAAGCCGGAGCGACGGCCGTGCAGGTCGTGTCGGAGGAGCAGGCAACGCTGGTAGCCGGCTGGGAGCCGAAGCTCACCTGGGTGGCCCCAGAGGCGGTGGAGAAGTTGGATCCCGAAATCGTCACCGTGGTCCCCCCCGTGGCCGGCCCGCTACTGGGGCTCAAACCGCTCACGGCGGGGCCGGAGGGGCCGGAGGGGCCGGATCCCGCTGGAGAGTGCAGACACGCCAGGGTGATGACGAGGCCGGTAACCGGAGGCGGGAGGCTGAAAGGCGCCGTCGTCTGGGAGCAGCTGCCCGACATTGCCTCTACCTCGTAGGAACCGGGTACGGCGTCCCAACCGAACTGGCCGGCGGCCCCGGTGGTATCGGGATTGGTGCGATTGGCCGGGGACATGACCGCCGAGCCGTTGGGCACGGCGGTGTAGTTACCGTTGACCAACTGTAGAAGGGTGACGGTGGCTCCCGCGACAGGATTCCCACCTCCGTCGACCACGACGCCGCTCGGGTCTATGTAGACATTGAACGTAGTGGTCGTCGGAACCTCGTTACAGGTGATGACGATGTTGATGGTGGCCGGACCGTGCAAGGGGTAGGGCGCCGGCAGCGTGCCGACGTAGGTCCCGCTGCCTGGAGTCGTTTCGGTAAACACGGCCGGAGGATTGGGAACCGTCTGCATGGCCCCGGTCTGGGTGTTCTCAGCCGTGATCGTCCCGGTACCGGTACCCCCTGGGCAACCGGTGGTGCTGATCTGCGTAGTGCCCTGCCAGTAGATGACCGGGAGGCCACCCGAGGTGCCGCGCAGGTTGTCCTCGATGGTCGTGCCCTCGGGCGGAGGCGTCGGTCCGGTTAGGACGACAGGAACGTTCGGGGTCCCCGCAGAACATGTCACCACCGTCGAATCAGGCATTGTCTGGGAACCCGTGCAGGGCACGGCAAAAGGCCCTTCCGAAGCCTGGCCCAGGGGGCTACCCGAGGGGGGGAAGACCGTGACGCTATAGGCGGCCGCCGACGGCAGACCCGACACCGAGAACAGGCCGGTGGAGCCGCTCTGAGCCAGCGCACAGGTCGACGCCAGGGTGCCCGTGCCACACACTGATACGAAAGCCCCGGCCACGTCGGCGGCGCCAGGGTTGCTGGTGACCTGCCCGGTGACGCTGTTGCCGACACTGCCGCCATTGCGGACCGGGAAGACGTACTGGCCGGGCGTAACTGAGTTCAAGCTCCCCGCCACCAACGAGTCCGGGCCCCCGTCGAGGAAGGCGCCGTTCGTCCCCGATCCGGTCAGCTCGAGGGTCTGGCTCGAGCCGTTGGACCAGCCTACGCGAGCCGAAGAACCGCCCTGACAGGTAGAGCCGCCGCCGCTGGCCTGGCCGGTCTCCCAACTCACTTTGTCATAGTTGAACTGGATGTCGAAGTTGTCACCGCTCTGGCCGGCCTGGTTGGTGTCGGAGCGATCGATCAGCACCACCTGGAAGAAGTTGAGACCACCACCGGTCGTGTCATAGCAGTCGACGCCCGGATAGTTCGCTACAAAGGCCTGGTGACCTCCGATGGTGCCCGTACCGTAGGTCACCACGCCGCCACCCGGATTGGTGTCCACGTCGGCCCAGAAGGGGGCGATGATCGGCTGGCCGGCCCCTGATATGGAGCCCGGCGTATAGGTGCTCAGGGAACTCTGGAAAGTCAGGTTCCCGTTGTTGTTCACGTACAGGGCACTGAAGGTGTTGCCGAAGAAGTCGAGGTTGAACGGCAGGGCGAGCTGCGTTGTGGATCCGTCATCGTTGCGAGCCAGGACGTTCGAGTTGAATCCCGGAAGCATGGCGCCCACGATGGCGTTGGACGGAGGCGAAGCGTTGGTCGGGGTCACGCTGCTCACGGCGGACCCTCCGCTGGGGACGTAGGCGACTCCGACGTTGATGTACCCGTGGTCGGCCCCAGCTCCCGTCGAGAGCTGGACCCCACTGAGCACGATCGTCCAGGATGCGTCCGATGACGCCCCCGTGGCCGAGCCCGTCAGGTTCAGCGACAACAGGTTGGTCACCCCGGCGCAGGTCCCGCTGGCGGTGGAGGCCGCGGGTGGGAAAGTCGACCCGCTGAATGCGAATTGAGGCGTGAAGGCCGGCGCAGCGTCGGTCCCGTTGCCCCCGGTAACCGCCACGGTCGGCGCCGAGTTGGTGAAGCCGACGTAGTCCGCCCCTGAACTGTTGGTGGTGCATTCGTTGGCTGTCGTGGCCGGAGTGACCGCGATCTCCACCACGTCACCGCTGGCGAAGGTGTTGGAGAGCGTAAAGGTCCAGTCGGCCCCGGGTTGGGCGGACTGCCCGGGCCGGATTGGCAGGGCGACCTGTTGGCCGGACCCGTAGGCGCCAGATCCCTGGGCGAGGGTGAACCCGCTGAGGGGACTGGTCACCGCCACTGAGCCCTCGGCCGTATTGGACACGGCCTGCGTCCCCAGGATTGTGCCCACCACCAAGGCCACCAAGGCCACCCGCCGGATGCCACCGTGAACCATCTAGCCCCTCCAATTGTCCAAGGTCTTCTGACCGCAGCGGGAGGATGGTATATCCAACCAACGGAATTAGATAGGGCCCAACGGCTCTACTGCCCTTACGGGCTGTCTAGGTGAGGCCTGGCCACCGCCCCGGGCCGGGTCGACGAAGGGGGTGGGTCGGACCCGGCCGCCGAGGCTGGATGGTAAACCGGCACCCGAGCCAGGCCCACACCGGCCAGGAGGGCCAGGCCCGTAAGAGCTCCCGCGGCGGCAAAGCCGATTCCCCGTCCCACCCGGGTGAGTCCGATGGCCAGGCCTCCGCAGGCCGCCGACAAGGCATAGATTGCCCCGACGGCACGAGGCACCGACCAGCCCAGGCCGACCAGGCGGTGGCTGATGTGGTCCCGTTGGCCGCGGAGGGGATTGAGCCGGTGCCACGCCCGGGTCGAGACCACCAGACTGGTATCGAAGATGGGGACGGCCAGAGCCACCAGGGGAACGGCAAAGCTGACCTGGTGAGCGGCATGGGCCCGCAGCCGCAGGGCCAGGACGGCCAGGACGAAGCCGAGGAAGAGGCTGCCGGCGTCGCCCATGTGGATCCGGGCCGGGTGGAAGTTGAGGCGCAGGAATCCGGCTGCGCCGCCGGCCAGAGCCAGGGCCAGCAGCGGAACGAAGTACTGGTCGTTGACCAATCCGATGCCGGCCAAGGACAGGGCGGCCAGAGCGGCCACCCCGGCCGAGAGCCCGTCCACATTGTCAAGCAGGTTGAAGGCGTTGGTGATGCCCACCACCCAGACCACGGTCAGCACCATGTCCCCGGCCCACGGCACCCCCGCCACGCCGGCCCGGGTGCCGGTCAGGAACACCACCACTCCAGCTGCCGTCTCCACCAGCAGGCGGGGCCAGATGGCCAGGTCCCTGAGGTCATCGAGCAGGCCAAGGACAGCCAGGCCCACCCCCAGTCCCAGGACCATGCCCAGCGCCCCGAGGTCGGCTCCAGCCGGACGCCACACCAGGGCCATGCCGGCCACCATCACGGCAAAGGCGATCACGATGGCCACGCCGCCCAGGTATGGAACGGCCTTGGGGTGGACCTTGGTCGGACCGGGGTGATCCAGGAGACCCCGCCGCTCAGCGAATCGGAGCGCCCACGGGGTGAGGAGCGTGGTCAGGGCGCCCGCCCCGAGGATGGATGCGGCGTAGGACCAGGCCGGTGGCGAGTGAGGCGGGATCAGAGCCACTCCACCATAGGGCGGCAGCCCGAGGTGTTACTGGGACTGACTGGCCGAGCCGGCGTAGCCGGCGTCCCCGAACACGTAGACACGACCGTTGGTGTCCAGCAGCCAATAGCCCCGCCCGTCGGGGGTGGCGGCCATGGCCCGGATCGGCGCGGACAGTTCCGACGCCGGCGCCGATCCCAGCGCCGGCGCGCCACCGAATGGGTAGACGGTGCCATCCGAACCCACCAGCCAGTAGCCGCCGGCGGGGTCAGCAGCCATGCCCACGATGGGCCCGGCCAGATGGATACCGGACAGGGATCCGGCGAAGATGGCGTCGCCGAAGGCGAACACCCCTCCATCCGAGGCGGCCAGCCAGTAACCCTGCCCGTCGGTAGTGGGCACGATCTGGGCCACGGGGGCTACGAGATGGAGGTTCATCCTCGGCCCGAAGAACCGGGCGTCACCGAAGGTGTAGACGTGGCCGTCGCTGCTGGCCAGCCAGTAGCCGTTCCCATCGAGCGTCGACGCGATGGTCCAAATGGGGGAGGGCAGGGTAAGCCCGCTCAGGCTGAAGTTGGTGGTGCCCGGACCGTGCTGAGCGGTGGCATCACCGAAGTTGAGGACCCCTCCGTCATAGGCGCCCAGGCGGTAGCCGCCTCCATCGGACATGGCCGAGATGGACACCACAGGCTTGTTCAGGTGAGTGCTGCCGGCCCCGCCGTAGTCAGTGGCCGCACCGCAGGCGGAAACGGATCCGTAGGCGTCGGTGATCCAGTAGCCCGGTCCGGTGGGATCAGCGGCTATTCCCTGGACCGCGCCCGGCTGGAGGACAACGCTGCAGCCCGGGGTGCCGGACTGAGCCGGGCTGGCCGCCCAGCTCAGGCTGGTGATCCCGTAGGAATTGAATGAGGCGATGGGTTGGGGCGCCGACCCGGACCCTGGCTGAACCTCGAGGACCTGGTGTCCATCGGACATCACCAACTCGGACCCGTCCGGGGACCAGGCCGGCGATGTATACCCGAAGTAGGTGGCCAGGGGCTGGCTTGCGCCCACCCCGCTGAAGACCTGGACGACATCGGTCTTCGGGGAGCTGCCGGTGGCATAAGCCAACCCGGCACCGTTGGCGGACTGAGAAACCAGCCCACCGGGCCGAGCCTGGACGACACTCCCGGGCAGGACAGGGGAATCGATTGAACCGCCGGTGCCGAGGGAGTAGGGAACCCCGGCACACAGCTCGCACGCCGTACCTCCCGCCTGGCCGACCAGGTCGGCCACCAGTCCGGCGGGTCCCCACGAGACACCTGGCGCCACTCCCGACCCGTCCGCCCGAGAAGGGATCACGACCCGCTGGTCGGCGCCGGTCGAACCCACCAGGTCAAGCGAGCACGGTCCGACCGCCGTGAGGCAATCGGTGAAAGCAATCGTGCTGAGGTCGGGTGACCAGGCAATGGAGCCGACCTGGCCCGGACCGACTGGGATGGAAGCGGTGGCAGCCCCCGACGGAATCGCCACCACCAAGGCGGCCGAGTCTGCATAGGCGATAGCCGATCTGTCGGGCGCGGCGGCTACCGAACCGGCGTGCGGGTCCGGGACTACGAGTGTCGGGGTTGAGCCGCTCGCCTCCAGCGAGAAGACCCCCACCCCGGACTGGGCGGCAAAGATGGTCCCACTCGGAGCGGCATCAGCCGGAACGTTGGGCCACCAGACGGCCACCCCCACCGCCAGCACGAGGACGGCGGCCATGCGAGCGAGTCCCACCCGGCGGGCGTTGGAACCTGCGGCAGGCGTAGAGGGCCCCACCTGGTTCAAATCGGCCGAAACCGCCGGGGCATGAGAGGTCATGGCGCTGGTAGGACGCCATGTGGCACCTGCTGTCACGCTCGGCGCAAGAACCCGGGCGGAGCCAGTGCCACATCGCCTCACCTGGCACCCGCGATGGCTCCGGCCCCGGCCGTACTCCCTGCCTCGTTCTTGTTGCCGATGCGTCCTCTGGATAGGCCTCTTTTCGTTGTTGAACAGCCCCAGAAAAGCCGGAGGTCCGGCAGCCAAGAGCCCACCAGCCGGTGGCGGCTGGGCTCGGTCCTGCCCTCAGACGAGGCGCGACGACGGGTGGAGGCGGTAGCGGATCTCGGTGGGGAGCTGACGCATTCGGTCGCGAAAGCGGAACAGGTGAGCCAGGAGCAGGAACCGGGCTGGGACGGTGTGGCAGTCGAAACCGAGCTGACGCAGGAGAGGCCCGGTCACCGCCTCCAGGGCCCGGCGTTCGGTGTCGCTCATGCCCTTTTCCCAGGCCCGCATATCCGCCCCGATGGGGGCCATTACGTGGCTGTGCTCGGGGAGGGCACCGACCCGCCGGGCCTCGTGGCCGTCGCGGTAGCACAGCATGGCCGGATGGAAGTCCTCACCGATGAAGTCACAGAGCCGGCGCAGCTCGGCCTCTGGATCGGAGATCAGGTGGCGGAGCATCACCTCGGTGTAGCGGCATGCGCCCAGCTGGGAACCGGTGCGCCGGCCTGCCTCCACCTTCTCCCGCCACCAGAAGCCCCCCGTGACCGGCGAGCGTGGCCCCCATTCCCTTTCGACCAGTGATGCGGCCACCTCCCGTCCGTCGCGGATGATGTGGATGAAGACCGCATCGGGGAAGGTCGTGGACACCAGACCGATGTGAGCGGCATAGCCCGGGGTCTTGTCGCCCCAGCGCCGCTTGCCGTGGGCGGCGGCATAGGCGGCGAACACCGCTCGTTCGGCCTCGCCCAGCGTCCTCGGCTCCAACTGCTCCGCCCCCAATCGGAGCACGGCTGGGTCGACGTCCCAGTGCTCGACCAGGTGTGGATGAGCCAGCATCCGCTCCAACGCAAGCCCGGGACGACCGGCCAGACGGAGCCGGCGCGCCGCCAAGCCCACCACGAAGTGCGACTCCTCCGGCACCGCCAGGCCGGGGTGGCTGTCGAAGATCAGCCGCAGAAGGGTGGTCCCCGACCGGGGCGACCCGACGATGAAGAAGGGGTGAGAGGCGTACGCCTCGCCCAAGAGCTGTCGGTCGATGTGGGGACCCATCATCTCTGCCGAGCTGACCGGGCCTTCAGTGCGATCGGATTCGTCTGGGTGCGACCAGCTCGGCCACGGTGAGATCAGCAAGGGGCCGGGTCGCGCTGGTGGCGGCGACCAACTCCTCGCTGGCCAGGGCCTCTGAGACCGTTCCGGAGAAAGTGATCGCGCCCTCGTCCAGCACCAGCACCCGTTGACAGGCCTCGGCCAGCAGGGTGGGGTCGTGGGTGACAAAGACGGCTCCGCTGCCCGAGTGGCACAGCTCAGCCACGGCGGCCAGGAACCGGGTCCGAAACCCCGCATCGGCGGCGGACAGGACCTCGTCCACCAGCAGGAGCCCGGGACGCATGTGCAGCGCCAAAGAGGCATGCAGGCGCAGCAGCATACCGAGTGAGTAGGACAGCACGGGCTCGCTCCAACGCTCGGCCGGGAAGGCGGCCAACTCGATCACGTCGTCGTGCATGACGGCAGCCTCGGACCGGCTCACCCCGGATACCACGGCCAAGAAGCGCAGGTACTCCCGGCCGGACAGGTCGCGGCTGGCACCCGGGTAGAGGTCGATGACCGAAGCCACCGAGCCCGCGGCGCGGACCCGCCCCCGAACTGGCTCCAGAGCTCCCGCCAGGCATCGCAGCAGCGTCGTCTTGCCGGCCCCGTTGCCGCCCACCACGCCCAGCACCTGCCCGGGCCGCAGCTCGAAGGACACCCCTCGCAGGGCCCAGCGCACCTGGCGGCGTCGAAGGGAGCCATGGTCGGTCCTGACCCGGAACCCTTCCCAGAGATCCTCGACCAGGAGGAGTGGTGCCCCGGTCACGCGACCCTCGGCAGCTGGGGCGACACCCGGCGGAAGACGACCAGGCAGGCTAGGAAGAAGGCCACCGAGATGAGAAACACATCCAGCACGTGGATAGGCTCGAAGACCCGGCCCGAAACCAAGGCGTAGCGGAACTCGCCGATGATCAGGCTCATCGGGTCCACCGAGCGCAGGAACGACAGCCGGTGGCCGAGCCGGTCCTGGGGATACACGATCGGGAGCAGGAAGAACCACACCGTGAGGAGGCTGCCCAGGACCCAGCGAAGGTCGCGGTTGTAGAGGTCGAACAGGGCCACCAGCATGGACAAGCCGCCGACGAACAGATAAAGCGAGACCAACGCCGGAACAAGCTCGCCCACCACGGAATAGACCAGATGGCCCGTAGCAGCCTGGTATACGATAAAGCCAGCCAGGACGGCCAGAGAGAACAGCGCGGCGGCGGCAACACAGGCCAAGGGCAGAAGCTCGTAGGCGAAGCGTGACCGGCGCACGAGGTCGGCATCCGAGGAGATGGACTGCACCGAGTTGGTGACGGCGTTGACGAGGAAGGTCCAGGGGATGAGGCCCGAGAAGAGGAACGCCGGATAGTCGTGGAACTGGACGCGCAGAACGCTTTTGAAAACGAACAGGTAGAGCGCCAGCAACACCAAGGGCGTGGCAATGGGCCATACCATTCCAACCCACGAGCGCTTGGCCCATAGCCGGAGCCGGCGCTCGACCATGATCAGGGCCACGTCCTGCCGGGTAGCCAACGGGCGCCTAGGTGCGGGCGCCGGCATCAGTGCTCGGGCGCACGGCCGCCGCGGTCTGGGGCGGGCTGTCGTCGAGGGTCACCCAGGTTGCGGCCATCGTCTTTCGGCGCGATCTGGGGCCGAGCAGGCCGGTGATGACGCCCCACCCGTAGTAGCCGTGGACGGTGAGGACCAGCGCCGAGGCCAGAACCCAGTCACCTTTGGGGCGCACCGTGCGGGCCACCTTCCAGCCGGAGGCGACCACGGCACCGAGGTACAGCAGTGGCAGTCCGAAGGCCCACTGTGTCACCGTCGCTCCAACGAGAGGCACCAGGACGAGGGCTACCAGCAAAGCCGAAGGCGCCAGGTAGGCGGGCCGCAAGGTCCGCGGGTCGCGGGCCAGCAGCTGGCCCCGGCCCCGGCCGTACTTGAGCATCTGGGCCGCGAAGGATCGCCAGGTCGAACGGCGCTCGTGGTAGGCGACCAGGCCGGGGTCGTACAGCATCCTCGAGCCTGACCTGCTCATCGCGGCCAGAACGGCGTTCTCCTCGGCGCAGACCAGGTCGACGGCGAAGGGCAGCATGGCGCTCCGGCGTACGGCCAGGTTGCACAGGGTGAACCAGCGCTCGTCGGCCACGGTGGCCGGATGTCGGCCGTAGCGGCGCCGGATCGGCCCGGAGGCGACGATGGAGGAGAGCACGGCGCCCTGGACCCGCTGGAAACGCGTGCTGGCCGGAGGCGTCAGGTTGGGGCCGCCAAAGACGGCGACATCGGGATGGAGCCGGGCCAGCTCGGCCGTGCGGGCCAAGAGCGTCGGACTGGCGGTCACGTCGTCGTCGAGGAACAACAGCAGCTCTCCGCGCGCCCGTTCGATGAGGGCGTTGCGGGCAGCGCCAGGATGGACCCGCTCGATGAAGCCGATGGTCGCCTGCGGGTACCGGGCCCTCACGACCGGCCCGATGGTTGGGTCGCCTACTCCGAGGACCATCACCTCGTGAGCCGGGGGGGCCTCCTGGGCCTGGAGACTGGCCAGACAAGCGTCCAACTCGGTCGGGCGACCCGCGGTCACGATGAGCACGCTGATCAGCGGCGCCGCCGGGGAGCCGGCCGGCAGCGACTGGTTAGACACCGCGCAAGAATAGTCAGGCCAATCCGCTGGCGCAGGGCGACGGACCACCTTGATCTCCCGGTTCCCAACCCGCCAGGCTTACGGGCAGCCAGGCCCGCCAGAGATACTGCCCGGGCGCACAGGAGGCAGCGGGTCATGCAGATCGGGGAGTGTCGTGAGAGATGGACGATCAAGCTCCGCCACCTTCCCGACCAGGTGAGGGGCCAGCCGCTTGCCTACTTCCTCCACCTGGGAAAGTCGGGCGGGACGGCCCTCAAGGCCAGCCTGGCGCCCTCCACGGACACGGGCAGATACCAGATCGTGCTCCTGCCGCACGCCGTACGGCTGGCCGACCTCGAGCGCAGCGCCCACTACTTCTTCTGTGTACGCGACCCAGTGGACCGCTTCGTAAGCGGGTTCCTGAGCCGCCAGCGCCAGGGGCGACCCAGGTACTTCGTTCCCTGGACGCGGGACGAAGCGCTGGCCTTCTCCCGCTTCGACAGCCCGGATGCGCTAGGTTCGGCTCTGGCTGGGACGCTGGAGCAGCGCGCACCGGCTGGCGAAGCAATGCGATCGATCGCCCATGTGAATCGCTCGTACTGGTACTGGTTCAAGGACGAAGCACACCTGCGCCGACGAGCAGAGAGACTGCTTTGGATCGGCCACCAGGAGACACTCAGTACCGATATCGCGGCCTTGGCCGACGCCCTTGCCGTCGGGCCACTGACACTGCCCACTGACGTCAAGGCGGCGCACATCGGCTCCAGCGAGGGACGTGGCCTGAGCGAGGGAGCGCGGGCGAACCTCACCCAGTGGTACGCGGCCGACTACCGCTTCCTGGAGGTCTGTGCCGACTTGAGGCCGGCGCGGCGATGATCGAAGGGCGGGACCGGGCGCGCCGGGCCTTCCTCCGCCTGTCGCCCCGCTCGCGCCAGGTCATGCTCCGCCTGGCCCGACGTCGCCAACCCTGGGATCCCAAGTTCGACCACCGGGCTCCTGTGATCGGCGGTGGGCTCGTCACCGGGCCTCCCGACTTCGTCGGTGTCGGGGTCCAGAAGGCGGGCACCACCTGGTGGCACGACCTCCTGACCCGACACCCGGGCTGCTTCGCCTACCCGGGCCTTCACAAGGAGCGGCACTTCCTCTGCCAGTTCTGGGAGGGGGGGTTTGGTCCCGAGGACATCGAGGGATACCACCGCTGGTTTCCCCGGCCCGTCGGCAAGGTCACCGGCGAATGGTCGCCGGACTACCTGCACCACCACTGGATCCCGTCCATTCTCCGCCGGGCGGCGCCCGAGGCGAAGATCCTGGTGATGCTCAGGGACCCTGTGGAGCGCTACCGCTCCGGTATCGAGCATCACCTGGGCCAGGGCCTCCCAGTCACCTCCATCGTCGTGCGCGACGCCTTCAGTCGGGGCTTTTGCGCCGGCCCGCTGGCGCGCTTGGAGGCGGAGATGGGCGCCGATCGGATGCTCGTCCTGCAATTCGAGGCCTGCCGCCACTCGCCCAGGCGCTTCCTGGCCGATACCTACCGGTTCCTGGGCCTCGACGACTCCTTCGTCCCGCACCACATCGAAGAGGCCCTGAACCCCACCCGGGGGCCGAGGGTAGACCTGGCTCAGAACGAGAGAGCCCGGCTGGCCGACCTCTACGCCGAGGACGTCTCGCGTCTGGTGGAGCGCTACCCCCAGCTGGACCCGGATCTGTGGCCCAGCTGCACCCGGTTCTAGTGGGAGGCCGGAGCCCGGCGACGGGCTGACAGCCCCCAGCGGGCCAAGCCCTGGCGGGCCGACCCCGCCCCCCAGGCGACCAGGCCCAGGGCCACCAGAGGAGCCAGCGGCACGGCTCGGGCCAGCTCGCGGGGCGACCACACGGCTAGCCGGACGTAGCAGGCCAGGAAGCGGCCGACCACGGCCACCGGGACGAGCCAAGGGCTCGAGGCCAGAACGCCGTAGCGGTGCCCATGGGTGGCGGCCAACTCGTTGGTGTAGCGCCCCATGCGGTACAAGTGGCCCAGCACCTCCTTGGCCCGGGTCCGGTTCAGGTGGGACACCTGGGCACCGGGGGCGAAGCGCAACAGCCCCTTGGCCGCCAGCCCAGAGGTAAACCAGGTGTCTGCCTCCTCGCCGCTCACCCCCCGCGGAAGGGGGCCCGCCGCGTCCCACAGGGGCCGGGGGACCAAGAGGTTGCATCCCACTCCCTGCCAGGCCGAACGGGCCGGACGCCGGGGGTGGAAGTTGAGGAACTCGCAGAGGTACTGCACGGTCCCCCACGGGCTGCCCGGCGTTCCGTTGGTCACCGCCCCGGCCGCGCAGTAGCGGCCCTCGGAGGCGGCGAAGAGGTGCGAGAGCCAACCGGGAGCGGCAAGGGCATCGGCATCGATCCAGGCGATCAGCTCGGCCCGGGCCGCCTCGATCCCGATGGCCCGGGCAGGGCCACAGCCCACCCGGGGCACCCTCTCGATAACCCGCAGCCGCTCGTCCGGCGCCAGCGCCGGCAGACCCTCGGGCGTGTCGGCGCTCGCTACCACGATCACCTCGTAGACGAAATCGACGCGCTGGGACAGCACGCTGTCGAGGCACCCCGACAGGGTGGCGTCGGCCCGGTAGGCCGGCACCACCACCGAGATGGCGGGAGCCTCCACGCCCGTCAGAGACCTTGGGCCTTCAGGGCTTGCAGGTCGTGCAAGGCGGCAGGGTCGGTCGGGATGAGCTTGAGGACGCTCTCCAGCGACGAGGTCATAACCCCATACGCGCGGGCCGCGTAAGCCGCCCGGCTGACCTCCAAGAGGGCGGTGGCATAGGAAACCAGGATCAGCTGGTTGGGCCAGCGGGCCCACATCGTTGAGCTGACGCTTGCTACTCTCGAGACCGCCGACCGGACGTTGTCCCACTGGCTGGCGACGGAGGCTCCCGGCTGCGGGCCCTTGGTGCCGGGTGCGAAGGCGGCGACGAGTCCCACCGGCCGGTATCCGATGAGAGAAGCCAGCGCCTGACCGGCGCGGACATCCAGGTAGGTGGAGCGTCGAGTAGAAGTAGCCTCGATGGCCGCCGCCGCCTCGGTGTTGGCACTCAAGTCCGCCTCGCCAGTGGGGAGGGCAAACCCCAGCTGACGGTCGACCTCCTTTCGGTACCAGGGGTAGGTCAGGCCCTGGGAGAGTACGACAACCACATCCGGGCGGTCATGGTTCAGGATTTGGCGCTTCCAGAGAGCGAAGGCCGGATCGGCGTTCCACACAAAGAGAACCGCGTCGTGCGGCAGCTCGGCCAGTGCGCTGGCGGCGTATTCGTCAGTTACGGAAATGCTCCCGTGATCGGCAACCCCCCCGTTTTCCAGGGCGGGCGGGGCCAGCACGGGAATGGCAGCGACCAACGCCATCGCCACGCTCCACCACCTGGCGCCGCCGTTTCCTGGCGTTTTCCTCCTCCCGGCCCAGGCGACCAAGGCCGACACCCCAAGGGCGATCCACACAGCCAGAACCACCAAGCAGCCCTCCAGGAACCCGCCAACGGCCAGCGTGGTGTTGAAAGCCCTCAGGTGCTGACTGCCCACGAAAACAGCGGTGCCGAGCAGGCTCACCAAGAACGTGAGCAGTAGAAGCCCTGAGTCTCGCCCGGCGCGTCCCAGCCATGCGACCACTGCACCACCTACGGCCACAGCCAATGCAACAAAGCCGACTTCCTGGGCCAGGACGCCGAGGAAAACGCCCACACTCGTGGGGAGACGTTCCAGCTTGCCCGAGCTCTCACCTCCGGTGGCAGTGAGAACTCCCTTGCCTCCGGAGAGCCCGAAGTCCTTCATGGTGACGAGGTTGAACAGCCGTCCAGGGGTGTCGGGCAGGTCCCAGTCGACGGCGGGGTGCTGGCCAGCGCGCACCATTACCCACCCGTAAACCAAGATGAGCACGCCCAGCCCCACCGAACCAGCGACCACTAGCCAGCGCAGTGCCAGCCGCCGCCTCTCCCAGAACAGCACCAGTGCCACCGAAGGTGCGGCCAACGCCTCCAGCTCCCACAACGAACCGATCCCGATGGCCACCACCACGCCGAGGGCCACGATGCGGCTCAGACTCGGCTGGCGCCACCACCACACGGCCGTCAGCAGGGTGGCTACGAAGCACAGGCCCGAAAACGCGTCATGCTTGGCGTAACCGGCGTAGAACCACACTGAGGCCGCAGTAGCCAGGGCTAGGGCCCCGACAGCCGCGCCCCATCGCAGCGCCCCGAACAGCCGGGCGAGGACGTAGACACCGGCCACGGCCAGGGCGGCCGACACCAGGCTGAACAGGTTCATCCGGAGGGCCCAGGACCCGATGGGTGCGATCACGCCGAAGAGGTGGGCGAGGATCACGTATGTGGGGTTGCCCGGTGCGGGGAGGATCCCCACCTTCGCCACGCCGGCCACCGTCACGGGCGAGTCGCCCGCGGCCACATGGTCCGGAAGAGTGGTCGCGAAGAGGAGGCCTGACGCTACAGCCAGGGCCAGCGCCCACGGGGCATCGGAGGGCGCCAACGGCTCCCCTGCGAACGAGGCGACCCGGGACAAGCTCGAGCGCCAGGCGAGCGAGGGTCCGAGACGCCGGGGGCCGCCGCGACGTGCTCGGTGGGTCCGCCGGACCGCTCCAGGCCATCGACGACGCGCTGAGCGCGCCGTCGATGGCCGCTGGCGCTGGCGCTTGCTCATCGGAGGAATTGTACGTGCGACCCGCGAGCCCCAGAGAGTCGACCGGAGCCAGCACACGACTGAACGTTCGGGAGTCGAGGCCACGGCCCGATCATCGGGCGCGCCGGAGCGCGTCTCTGATCGAGGTGTGGAACTCCCGCTCGACGGGCGTGAGGGCCACCCACTCGCCTGACGATGCCGCAGCCCGGGCGGCGGCATCGCGCGCGCTCATCTCCCTCGGCCAGCGCCACCGGCCCGTATCCCTACACGTTCTTTGGCTGTGGAGTTTTTCCTTGTTGAACCAGCGCCCAGAAAGCCGGAGGCCCGGCCCCCGAAGGGGCCGGGCCTTCCTGCCACACCTCAGATGAGGAGGCGTTAGCTAGCTGAGCGGTCCAACAGCGGCACCCTGCCCGCTGAGGGTCTGCGGGCTGAGCCCGAAGTCGGTGACCGCGGTGATTGTGTCGGGCGAAGTCGAACCGACCGCGTTGGCAACACCTGTCGGAGCGTTTTGCGTATAGGTCAGCGTGTCCGTGGCCCCCGGAGCGACAAGTGTCGCTGCGAAGGAGCCGAGGGTCAGCTGCGTGGTTCCCGACCCGGAGCACGTTGTCGGCGTGGCCGCCGTCCCACCGTTGCTGTAACTGAAGTCAGTGAAGCTGCCTGTCAGGCAGTTCACGTCCTCGTTGTAGGTGACGACGATCTTGCCCGTACCGGTCGCACCGATTGTCACGACTGCCGAGCCCATCACCGGAACACCGGTGCCGGAGCCGAGCAGGTTGCTAGACGAGGCGGGCGTGCCGTTGGACGAAACCGACGCCGCTGCCTCATAGGACGGGCTCCCCACAGAGCCGGCAAACACGGAGTTGGAGGTCGTCTCTGGCGACGGAACGGCGTAGGCAAACGTATCCCCGT
Source organism: Acidimicrobiales bacterium (assembly GCA_035533195.1). GTDB lineage: Bacteria > Actinomycetota > Acidimicrobiia > Acidimicrobiales > JAJPHE01 > DAHUYE01. The sequence continues at coordinate 24,387 of DATLUK010000316.1, forward strand.
TACCTGGAACACCAACTGTGTTCTGGGTAAAGGTCGCCGTAAGGCCCGAACCACTTTGCGTCACCCTGGCTAGGGTCACAACCAGCTGCTTGCTAGCAGCGGGCGTCGGCTGCTGGCACGACGTGCCGGCGACCGATCCCGTTCCACCCGAGTTCGAGTAGGTGAAGTCTGCCCCCGCCGCGCCCAGGCAGTTAACCGTCTCGTTGTAGGTGATCGTCGCAGTCGCGGGAGCACCTCCGGTGAGGGTATAGGCACCCGCGTTTTGCGCCAGGGTTCCAGCCTGCGACGGAGTGATCACAACGTCCTTGATCACAGGAGTCACTGCTCCCGCACCTGCTGTGACCGGGTTGGTCGCAGCCGAGAACGGACTGGTCTGGCCACCACCATTGGGAGCGACCGCAGCCATATCTGTGACGTAGTACACGTACTGGGTTCCGGCCGTGGCTCCAGCGTCGATGAACTGCGGTGCGGAGACGCTGGTAGCGCCCCCGGTACCGGCGTGAAGACCTTGGCCGTCACCGTTGTCGATGTCGGCCGTGTCAGTCCCCGGGACCACCGAAAGGCTGGCGTCGACCTCAGTGGGAGCACCCAAGGTTCCCCCGGTGTCCACCGAGCGCCAGATCTGATAGCTGGCGTTGTTAGCACTGAAGCCAGCACCGCCGGCCTTAACCGCCTCCGCACCCGATACGTCCGGGTTCGTAGGTGCCGTGAAGGTCACGACATTGCCGGGAGTGCAAACGGTAGCAACGGTGAAAGCACATCCGTTGAAGGTGGCTGCCGGGCTAGTCGGCGTGTTCGGCGCATCGCCCCGGAAGAACGCCTTGGCGGACAGTACCGACAGCGAGACGTCGTCGTAGGCGAACGCGGCCGGGGTACCGGATGCATAACCGGTCCTGGCCGTCAGACCCGTACCCTCGCCGATCTCGATCTTGTCGCCGGCTACCGGTGCCGCGGTGCTGGTGTTGGGAACCACCTGGCCCCCGTTGCCCGCGCTCAGATCAGCTCCCCAGTTCGTCTGCGACATGGGGGTGCTGTCCGTATAGGCGTAGGTGCTCCCCGGGTTCGTGTACTGGAAGCTGAATATCTGGCCGGGGGTCCCGTTGTTTGAACCGGGAAGAACGATCCCGTCGAACGTACCGGTACCGGACAGAGGCGGAGCGAGCACCACACCAACCTCGTAGCCGGTGGCCGCAGCCGGGGCCGGCGGGGCGGACCAAGCCGTCGGTCCGCCAGCGCCTACGGCGTAGCCCGTAGCCGGAGTTCCGTTTGCGTTGACAAGCAGGGCCGGCGTGCCGCCAGCCGACGCTGGGGCCGTGTAGACGACCGGGATGACGCAGTCCAGCTGGAAGCTGTTGACCACGAACGAAAGCGTTCCGTTCGACACGCCAAGCCCGTAGACCTGGGTTGGGCCGTTGTTCGCACCGTTGTTGGTGGTCGGCACTCCACTAACGGACGCGAGGTACGCCGATGCTGTGAAACCAGGCACCGATCCCGTCGAGAAGCCCGGAGTGGCGGCCGGCGAGTTGTTGGACGATGTGCCCTGGCCGACAGCGTTACCTGCCACCGGGGTTGTTCCGCCGGGAGCGGTGAACGTCGTCGCACCGCCGCTACTGGTTGCTGGCGCACCATTGGTCGGACCGTTACCGCTCTGTGCCGTACCGAAGCAGGGGAACAGGGCAATGTTGGCCAGAGTTCCCGAGGCGGTAGGCAGGCCGCTGGCCGTGTAGGTCTCGACCCCCTGGCTGGGAGCCGACGCGGTAGAGGCGGCCGCCGACAGGCTGCCGCCGCTCATCGAGTAGGCGTTGGCCGTGCTGGATGCCGAGCCGCCGCCGTCAGTGACGACGGTGTTGACCTGGGTCTGGGGCAGGTTGCCCGTGCCGGTCATGACGTCCAGCGGGTCCAGGGTGGAGGCGTTCGCGGTGGCGAAGTTGCCGGCCTGGCCGATGTCGGTCGGTCCGTTGGTCACGATGGTGACGGCCTTGGTGAGCCCACCCAGAGGAGCAGAGGACAGCGCGTCAGCGCCGTCGTTCTGCAAGGCGGTGGTGTTGCCCACGAAGGTGGCGCCGGCAGCCAGCAGCATGCTGGTCAGCGGGCTGTCGAAGCCGTAGTTCTTGGACAGGTCAGTGGCCAGATCGCTCGACGTGGTCGAACGGTCGATGCCCTGGGCCGTGGTGTCCTCGCTGGTCACGCCGGTCGGGTTCGGGGTGTACTGCGACGCCGGGATCGACGCCGTGCCACCGAGCACGATCAGCTTCTTGATACCCAGAGCAGTGATGACCTGCTGGGCCTGGGGCGACAGGGTCGAGGACGTGGTCTCGGTCGTGATGACCGGGAAGTGCAGGCCATAGGAGGCACCGCCGGCCGACAGGGCGTCAACCAGGTGGTTGGCGTCAACTGAGGCCAGGAAGGCGGTCGGCACGGCAGGCGAGCCCGACGTTCCCACCGAAGAAGGAGCGATGGTGTCGTTGATGGCCTGCATGGTGCCCAAGCTGGTGGTACCAGCCAGGGAGGGCTTGACCGTGTAGCCGGCCGCAGCCAGCTGAGCCAGCTGGGCGGCGCTGATGGCGGCGGTGCCGCCGACAGGCTGGATGGTCTTGACCTTGAGGGTCGAAAGGTCCGTCATGGTGTTGGCCGGGACGGTGTTGGTGTTATCGGTGAGGAGAACGCCATAGCCGTTCACACCGGCGTAGCCGGAGGCGGCCAGGGCGTCGCCCTGGTGTCCCGGAAGTCCGTCAGCCAGCACTACTTCGCTGACACCGGAAGGGAAAGCCTTCTCGTTGGAGACACCGGCTGACGCGTAACGGTCTGCGCCGTACACAGTCGTGGCGGTGAATGACGATGTGGCGTGGGCGGCCGTTGCGGCCAGCCCTGCAAGGCCGCCGAAAGCGGTGGCACCAGCTATTACGCCGGTCACCGCCCTCCGGAGCCAATGGTTATTTCGTTGCAAATTAGCCTCCTGAAGGCATTGGTCGCCTTGGGTGGCTTCGTTGTCGGCAGCTCGCGTCAGTTATCCCGGTGTCATCCGGCCCGCCGTGGACGGGCTGGGCGTCGAATGACGGGCGCTGGCGGGGCGATCGGGTTCTTTCAAGTCGCAGTCAGTCTTTGCGATCAAGTTGCTGCACTAGGGCTGTGAGCGCTGCGGAACTCGTGGAGGACCTGATGGAGTTGGAGCGCCTCGCCGAGGCCGAGGCCGACGTGCCACGGCGCCGAAGACTGCTGGCCCTGAGAGACCACCTGGCGGCCCGGGCCGAGGGGGCCAAGGTGTCCGAGGCGGCCGACGTACTCAGAGTCTCCGTGCCCACGGTGCGGGCGTGGACCAAGGCGGGCGTTCTGGAAGAGCTCGCCGGGGTCCGGCCCGTCCGGATCAGCTATGTCTCGCTGGCCGCGGTCCGAGGGGTCCTCGACCAGATCCGTGCTTCGGGAGGAGAGCGTCACCTGCTGGACGCCGTGGCTCGGCGTCTGCGTGATCGAGCCGTGGCGGC
>DATLUK010000317.1:0-3044 GCA_035533195.1 Acidimicrobiales bacterium
CGACCCGACCTTCGGCGTGGCCCGCCTGTCCCTGCTCGAGCGGGGCTTCGTCTTCGCCATCGCCCACATCCGGGGCGGGGGCGAGATGGGCCGGCACTGGTACGAGGACGGAAAGATGCTGCGCAAACGCAACACCTTCAATGACTTCGTCGACGTGGCCCAGATGCTGGTCGAAGAGGGCTGGACCTCACCCGGCCGCCTGGCCGCCCGGGGCGGCAGCGCCGGGGGGATGTTGATGGGAGCGGTGGCCAACCAGGCTCCGGAGCGATTCGGGGCCATCGTGGCCGAGGTTCCCTTTGTCGACTGCCTGACCACCATCCTCGATGACAGTTTGCCCCTGACGGTCCTGGAGTGGGAGGAGTGGGGCAACCCCGTGGAGGATCCCGAGGTCTTTGACTACATGGCCTCTTACTCCCCCTTCGACAACGTGTGCGCTCAGGCCTACCCGGCCATCCTGGCCACCGCCGGCCTCAACGACCCGCGGGTGAGCTACTGGGAGCCGGCCAAGTGGGTGCAGCGGCTGCGACGCCGCTCCACCGGAGCCGGGCCGATCCTGCTCAAGACCGAGATGGGCGCCGGGCACCAGGGCCCGTCAGGCCGGTATGACGCCTGGCGGGACGAGGCCTTTGTCCTGGCCTTCCTCCTCGACTCTCTCGGCGTCGACTGAGACCCCTGCGCCGCCCGAGGCGTCGACAGAGCATCGCCCGACACCCGAGCCGTCGACCGCGGCCCGGGCGACGGCGCGCTGGATGACCTCCAGGATGTCCTCCCCGATGAGCTCGTCGCGCTCCAGGAGGGCGTCACGTAGGGCCTCGACCACGTGGCGGTTGTTCTCCAGCATGCGGTGGACCCGGGCCCGGGCGTGGGCCAGGCACTCCTCGACCTCCTCCCGGCCGGTGTCGGTGGACAGCACCTTGGCCACCACGTTGGCCCCGCCCGGTCCGGACACGGCCTCGGCTGAGATCAGCGATCGGCCCATCCCCAGGCTGCCGACCATCTGACACACGGCGTTGGTGGCGGCCTGAAGATCCCCGGCCACTCCCGAGCTGTGCTCCCCGAAGAACAGCTCCTCGGCCACCAGCCCGCCGAAAGCGATCTGGACCAGGGAGTCCATCTCGGAACGGGTACGGGTGAACCGCTCCTCCTCCTCGGAATGGGCCAGCAGCCCGAGGGCCTCCTTCCGCTTGATGATGGAGAGGACGTCGAGCTTGCGGCCCCGGCCGACCAGCCAGGCCACGGTGGCGTGGCCCGACTCGTGGGTGGCGATCATCCTCCGCTCGGACTCCGTGTACTCCACCGGCTGAGGCAGGCCGATCTCCTCGGTCATCTTGGCCTGCTGGATGTCGGTCCAGGACAGCCGGTCCGCCCCCCGACGCAGGGCCCAGACCAGAGCCTCGTCCAGCAGATGCTCGATCATGGCCGGGGAGTAGCCGAAGGTGACGGCGGCCAGCGTGTCGCGCCGTTCGGAGTCATCGAGTTCGGCTTCATGGGCTTTTCGGCCGAGGTAGTAGTCGAGGATGTCCCTCCGTCCGGCCCGTGATGGCAGGTCGAAAAACACGGCCCGATCGAAGCGGCCCGGACGCAGGAGGGCAGGGTCCAGGTCGGCGGCCCGGTTGGTGGCCCCGATGACCAGGACGTTGGCCGGCGCCGAGGCCGACTTGTGCAGCTGGCGCGCCGCCGGCAACCAGGAGTTGATCCAGTCGATCAACCAGCCCCGTACCCGGGCAGCCCCACTGGGGTGATCGAAGGATTGGAGCTGGACCAGCAGCTCGTTGACCACTCCGGCCACGCCCTCGCGGCCCCCACCGTTGCCCAGGCCGGCCCGGGTGGCGCCGATGGCGTCGATCTCCTCGATGAAACCGATGGCGCCTCCCTCCCGACGGGCGTAACGACGAAGCGCCTTGAAATAGGACCGGATCTTGCGGTTCGTCTGGCCGTAGTACATGGATTGGAACGCCGAGGAGGACACGAAGAGGAAGGGCACACCGGCCTCGGCGGCCATGGCCTTGGCCATGAAGGTCTTACCGGTGCCGGGCGGGCCCTCGAACAGGATGGCCTTGCGGGGCGTTCCGCCCATCCGGTCGGCGAAGGTCTGGTGAGCCAGGAAGAGATTCAGCGACTTCACCACCTCTTCCAAGACCACTTCGGCTCCGCGCACATCGCTGAAGCGCGTGTCGATCTCGGCCGGCCGGTACAGCACATGGGGCGAACGCCCGGCCCCGGCCAGAGGCACAACCATGGCCGCCCCCAGCAGCACCACCAGCAGGAAGGCGGGAATGTAGGGACCGGCGCCGGCGGGGAGATGCGGCAGGCTCAGGCCGGCGGTGGGATTCGTGGCCGCTCGCCAGAGAAGCCACAGAGTCAGCGGGGCCAGGACCATGGCCAGACGGCGAAGCCGCCTCCGCCGCATGCGTTCCCGCGTCATACCCACGTCGGCGGCGGCGCTGGCCAGAACCCGGGCCTGACCGAGGGACCTCAGCTCCATGGGTGATCCTTTCCTGCTGGTGTTCCTCAAGGTTCTCCGCCACTCTAAGTGGTTCCTGCCGCTCAGAGCGCCCAGCGGCGGCGGAGTTGGTTCCGTTGGACGGTTTTCACGGCTTCAGGCCTCGAAGCCGCCGAAACCGCCCCGGTAGAAGATGAGCGGCTTGCCCCGGGAGTAACCGAGGTCGACCACCCAACCGAGCACCAGGTAATGGTCCCCGGCCGGCCGGACATCCTCTATGCGGCAGTCGATCCAGGCCAGTGAGCCTTCGATCACCGGGGACCCGGTGGGCCCGCCCGACCACCCGACGCCTTTGAACTTGTCCCCGCCCGAGACGGCAAAGGCTCGGCACAGCGTCTCCTGTCCTTCGGACAGGACGTTGACGCAGAAGGCCCCGGTCTCGGCCACCTTGGGCCAGCTAGTGGAGCTGAGTTGGGGCGAGATGAGCACCAGCGGCGGCTCCAGGGAAGCGCCGAAGAAGGCCTGGCAGGTCAGCCCCACCGGACCGGACGGCCCTGCCGCGGTCACGATGGTCACTCCACTGGCGAAGTGGCCCAGGACG
>DATLUK010000318.1:0-11100 GCA_035533195.1 Acidimicrobiales bacterium
GAGCGGGCGACGAGAATCGAACTCGCGTTCTCAGCTTGGGAAGCTGATGTTCTGCCGCTGAACTACGCCCGCAGGACTGCGGGCCAGAAGGTACCAGGCCGGATTCAAGGCATCGGCCCGGGATGCCGATGCCACCTCTCATGTCTAGTGGGTCCAAGCGCGGCATCCGTCGGGTCTGGCCGGTCCTGGTGGCCGGTGTATTTGGGCTGGCCGGGCTCCAGGGCGCCGGACTGCAGACCGCCTCTGCCGCCTCGACCTCCACCTCAGCCTCAGGGCCCGCACTCACCCGCATCTCGGGACCGGATCGCTTCGCCACCGCCGAGCTGGTGGCCGAGGCCGCCTTCCCCAGCGGGGCCTCGACGGCTGTGGTGGCCAGCGCCGCTAGCTTCCCCGATGCCCTCACCGGCGCTTACCTGGCCGGCACCCTCCCGGGCGGAGCGCCCGTGCTTCTGGTGGGCGCCCAGCCTCCGGTTCCGTCCCCCACTCTGGCCGCCCTCAGGGCTCTCAAAATCCACAAAGTGGTGGTAATCGGCGGAACCGCCTCGGTAAGCAGTGCCGTGGCCGCCGCACTGGCTGCTACGCCGATCGGTGGAACCCCGGTGGCCAGCGGTGTCTCCGGCTCGGGGGCGCCCGATTTGGTGGTGAGCCGCCTTGCCGGCTCGACCCGCTACGGCACCATGCAGGCGGTAGACGAGGCCGGCGGCGCCCCCGGGCTTAGCGGCGGGCACAACACGGCCATCCTGGTGACGGGGGATGGCTTTGCTGACGCCATGGGCGCCGCCCCGCTCGCCTACGCCCGCCACTTCCCGCTGGTCCTGACCGACGGCTCAGCCGGCTCCCTCACCGCCCAGGCGCTGTCCGTCCTGCGGGCCGACAGCATCGGCAAGGTCATCGTGGTCGGGGGCGCGGCGGCCATCAAACCGGTCACTGTCGCCCAGTTGCAGAACCTCGGGATCACCCTCGACACCGCCGCCACCCACGGAAGCACCCGATCAGACACGAGCGTGGAGCTGGCCGCTGAGGAGATCGCCAACTACGGATTCTCCGCCACCCGCTTCGATCTGGCCCGGGGCGATGACTTTGCCGACTCGCTGGCCGCCGGGCCGCTGGGCGGATCCAAGCTTGCCCCCACCCTGGTGGCCAACGGCCCCACCGACGCCGGCGCCGTCCCCGGATTCCTGATCGCCCACGCCACCACCGAGCGCGCCGGCAACCTCCTCGGGGGCCCCGGTGCCCTCACCCCCGCCCTGGTGCAGAGCCTCGGCGCCGGAGCCATCACGACCACCACGACCACCACGACCACAACGACATCAACAACAACGACCACGGCCGCGCCGACCACCACATCGACCACGACGCTGACCAGCCCGACCACAACCACCACCACCATCCCGCTCCCCGCCCCGGTGATCTCCGGCTCGCCCTACGCCCCGGGCGCCACGGGCAAGGACATCTCCTGGCCCCAGTGCGGGGGAACAGCGCCGCTGGCCGGCTCCTTGGCCGTGGTGGGCGTCAACGACGGCCATGCCTTTTCCACCAATCCCTGCCTGGCTTCGGAAGCGGCCTGGGGTGGGGGAGGGCTGTCGGTGTATCTGAATCTCAATTCGCCGTCGGATACGTCGCGGGACATGAGCGGGCCGGCGGGCAACTGCTCTACTGCCGACGCCGCCTGTCAGGCCTACAACTACGGGGCCGACGCCGTCTCCTATTCCCTCAGCGCCGCCCAGGGCGCCGGGGTGTCAGCCCGGGTCTGGTGGCTGGACGTGGAGACCGGCAACACCTGGAGCCCTTCGACCGCCGAGAACGACTCGGTTGTGCGCGGCGCCCTGGCCGAGCTGGCCGCCCACAAGGACCTGGCCGGCATCTACTCGACCTCCTACCAGTGGAGCGTCATAGCCGGGACGTGGACCCCCGACGTGCCCGAGTGGGTGCCCAGCGGCGCCTCCTCCGCGGCCGGGGCGAGAGGCTTGTGTGGGGCCAGCTACTTCACCAGCGGCGCCACCTGGTTGGTGCAGTACAGCGCGGGCAACTACGACGGGGACGTCGCCTGCTGAGGCGCCTGATCAGGGGGCGGGCGGTGTGGCCTGTTGCGGGGCGCTGCCGAGGGCGTTGACGGCGTCGATCAGCTGACGCAGCCCGGCGTAGCTGGTGTGGTTGAAGCGCAGGAGGAGCCGAGGCAGGTCGGCGTGGTCGCGGCTGCGCACCTCCACGGGCAGCGGGCCGGACGCTTGGATGCGCCCATTGGCGGACAGATACCCGAACCGTTTGGACAATTCGGATACCTCGGCCTTGGTCGGAGCCGACTGCAGGCGCAGCACCAGCAGGTCACCCACCCAGCGCGAGGAGTGGTAGTTGCGGTAGAAGCCTAGGATCTCATCGGCGGCCTCCTGGGCGTTGTCGGTGACCCGCCACAGGGAGGCGTCCTCCGGTGAGATCAGGCCGCGGGTGGCCACCTCGGCCTGGATGAAGCTGGTCCAGGTTCCCCAGTAGGAGTCCTCCGGCACATCCAATAACACGATGGGAGCAGGCTGGGCCTTGCCCGTCTGCAACAGGGTCAACAGCTCAAATCCCTCGTCCAGGGTGCCGAAGCCGCCCGGCAGGATGAGGAAGCCGTCGGACTCCTTCATGAGCATGACCTTGCGGGTGAAGAAGTACTTCATCTCCACCAGCTTGGGGTCCGAGGCGATGAAGGCATTGGCCCCCGACTCGAAGGGGAGCCGGATGTTGACCCCGAAGGAGCGTCCCGGTCCGGCGCCTTCCTGACCCGCGGCCATGATGCCGGGACCGGCCCCGGTCACCACCATCCAGCCGGCATCGGCCAGGGCCCGGGCGGCGTCGCGGGCCTGGGCGTAGACGGGCGCGTCGGGCCGGGTGCGGGCGGAGCCGAAGATGGTGACCTTGGGGACATCGCGGTAGGGGGCGAAGACCTCGAAGGCGTCGGCCAGCTCCCCGATGGCAGCTTCGGTGATCTTGAGATCGAGCCGGTCGGCGGCCCCGCCGCCCAGGCGCACCCCGGTGGCCAGGATATTGGCGATGAGGTCCCGGTTGGCGACCACCCCGGCCCCGTCCATCAACCGGGTGACCAGCTCCCGGACGCCGAGGTCGGGAACCTCGGGAGTGGCATCGGCGGTGGCCTCGGGCTCCTCCAGCGCGCCGCCGTCTCCCAGGACCGGGTCGACCCCGGCGCGGCGCCGTCCGCCGCTCATCGGGCACCGACCTGGGTCCGGGTATCCGCCGACGGCGCGGCCAGGCCGGCGACGCCAGCTAGGAGCTCGTAGGAGGCCACCCGGTTTCCGAAGTCGTAGAGGTTGGTGGTGATCATCATCTCCCTGGCCCCGGTGGCGGCGGCCAGCTTCTCCAGGCCCTCCATCACCGTGGCCGGGCTGCCCACCAGATGGTGGCGGGTGAGGTTGGCGGCCAGGGCCTCCTCGCCGGGGCCCCACTGGTGGGCGGCGGCCTCGTCCGGGCTCACCATCCGCGAAGGCCGGTTGGTCCGTCTAAGCAGCATCTGCAGCCGGGACGGGCCATGCAGCCCGACGGCCTCCTCATCCGACGGAGCCACCACCGCCGCCACCCCCAACATCGGATAGGGCTCGGCCAGGGCCTCGGAGGGGGTGAAGCGCTGGTGGTAAAGCTCCATGGCCACCTCGGTGTTTTCCGGGCTGAAATGGTGGGCGAAGGCGAAGGGCAGGCCCAACAGACCGGCCACCTGGGCGCTGTAACCGCTGGAACCGAGCAGCCAGATGGCGGGCATGTTGCCCTCGGCCGGCACGGCGTGGATGGCCCGGTACGGGTGGTCCTCGGGGAAGGAGTTGTTGAACCAGGCCATCAACTCGCCCAGCTGCTGGGGGAAGTCGTCCGCCGACAGCGGGGCGGCCGACCGGCGCAGGGCGTGGGCGGTGGCCGGGTCGGTGCCCGGGGCCCGGCCCAGGCCCAGGTCGATGCGCCCGGGGTGGAGGGCCTCCAGCATCCCGAACTGCTCGGCTACCACCAGGGGTGGGTGGTTGGGCAGCATGACCCCGCCGGAGCCCACCCGGATGGTGGTGGTGGCGGCGGCCAGGTGGGCGATGAGCACGGCCGGGGCCGAGCTGGCGATGCCCAGCATGTTGTGGTGCTCGGCCACCCAGTGGCGGGCATAGCCCAGCTCCTCCACCCGGCGTACCAGCACCAGGCTGTTGGCCAGGGCCTCGGCGCTGGTGCTGCCCTGCGGGACCGGGGCCAGGTCGAGGACGGAAAGGGCCATGGGGCGCGGCGTGGCGCCGAAGTTCGTCATCTCCCGCCCAGGCTACGCGGCCCTATGGCGGGTCAGGCCCGGTTCCATTCTCGCCAACGTCATGGTCAGGATCGTGGAGCCTCGGTCTATCTCAGCCGACCGGGCTCAGCGCCTCTTCTCCGAGGTCCTCGAAACAGAATCGGTTGCGGCCCATCTCCTTGGCCCGGTAGCAGGCCCGATCAGCGCGGTCGAGGGTGGTGCCGGACGACTCGCTCTCCCGGTGGCGGGCCACGCCGGCGCTGAAGGTTGCGAATGGAGCGCGCTCACGCCAGCCGGCCATAAGTCGCTCGACTACTTCTCCGGCCTGGGTCTGGGTGGTGGAGGGCAGGTGGAGGACGAACTCCTCCCCGCCGTGGCGGACGACCGAATCGGGCCGGCGCAGATGGCTGGATATGTACTCGGCCAGTTCCGAAAGCAGGCGGTCTCCTGCGCTGTGGCCCATGGTGTCATTGACCGACTTGAACCGGTCGATGTCGATGAGGACCAGACAGTCGCGGACGGCCAGAGAGTCGAGGATCTGCCGGGAACGGCGGCGGTTGCCCAGGCCGGTCAAGTCATCGGTTACGGCGTCGTGCGCACTGAGGTCGGCGTTGTCCAGTTGGCGCTGGAAGGCCCGGGCCGAGGCCAGGGCGCCGGCCGCCGCTTCCGCCAGAAGCTTGAGAACCTCCACTTCCTCTCGTTGAATGGTCCGGGTCCTGGCCAGGGTTGCGATCAGGACGGCGCTGCAGCGGTCCGCCTCGAAGATCGGCACGCCGACGGCGGCGGCGACTCCGGCGGCCCGGACGGCCAGGACGCCGTGGACGTCGCTCTGGTAGTCGGCGGCCATCACAGTGTCACCCGATTCCATGACCATCCCGGCCAGGCCGGCCCGGAGCGGATAACGACGACCATCGAAGTCGGCCGCCAGGCCTCGGCAGTTGCTCGGCTCGAACGTGAGGGTTTCGTGGTCGATGACGGAAATGGTGGCCCCGTCGTAACCGAGACTGATGACCGCGTCAACGGCGCCGTCCAGGACGGCCTGAGGGGAGAGGTGCCGGGCGCCGGCTATGGCCGCTCCCACGATGCGCAGGCTGGCGGCGGCCCGTTCCGCCCGCTCCCGCTCCCGATTGGACTGGGCCACTATTCGGGAGACGATCTCGGAAACCAGGCAGGAGATGACCATCACCAGAACCAGGGCTCGCAGATCGATGCTGACATGCACGCGGCCCAGCAGAAGGGGAATGCAGAAGCCGACCAGCGCCACCGGGGCGACCTTGTAGGCGGTCCCGGGGGGGTGGTGGATCCCGATCCAGACGAAGAGGACCACGAAGAACATCCCGTAGGCGCGGTCCGGTATGAGCCCGGCCTTGTTGGAGACGCCGATGATGACCAGGGCGGGCAGGCACACGACCAAGGTGGCCGATGGGGACCAACGGTCCCACGGGAGCAGGTAGGCCATCCCGGCCACGCCCAGGTCGGCGGCGGCGATCGCGAGGAGGAGGAGGAGGTGGTGCCCGCCCGGTGCGGCCAAGTCGGCCAGGGCCAGCAGCCCGCTGATGGCAAACAGAACCGAGCCGTGACGGGCTGCCGCGCTGGGCTGGGGCCGCATTCCACGGATATCGGCCATTCCGCCCGCCCAACTTGAGCGATTCCTCAGCGTGACCTCGGCCCCGCCCGGTTCAAATCAGCAGCTACTAGCCCACGTGCAGTCGTTGAATGCCGTCCCGCCGGCGTAGGGGGCCGACGGATCGGCGATGACCTTTCCATTGGCGTCGATCAGCTGCATCTCATCTGGGGTCGTCAGGCCTGCCCCAGACCCGTTCACCATGGCCTGGGTGAACCCGACCGTGCCCAGGTTGGGCAGGTTGGTCAGGCCGGTACCGGAAGTGCCCACCGATAGCGGCGTCTCCTCGATGAACTCGGCCGTGGTGTAGTCCGAGGTGTAGGGGATGGTCTGGGTGGCCGAGCCGCTCTGGCCGTCGGTCACGTCTTTGAGGACGATGTCCCAGACCTCGGGTGCCGTCTGGGTCAGGCTGACGTTGATCTGGTCCCCGGGGTGCACGGGCAGGTTGGAAAACGTGATGCTCGGCGCCGGGACGATCTCCCACCAGGCGGAATAGGTCGGCTGCCCACCGGCCGACACGTCCTGTTCGGTTCCGGCCTGGACCAGGGTCGAGTCTCCCGCCGTGCAGTCACTGGTGACGCAGCCCCCGCCGATTCCCACCCAGGTGGCCGAGGACTCGGCCTGCTTGGCGGTGTGCTGGGTGGCGGTGGGAACGGTCCAGTTGGCGCTGATGGACTGATAGAGGCCGCCCTGGGTCAGCGGCTCGGAATAGCCCGACCAGTTGTTGGACTGAGTGGTGGTGGCCAGGGCGGCGTGGGTGCCGGGCAGCGCCGGCAGGGCTTTGGCCGGGAGGACATGGGCCTCGGCCGGGAGGGCGGTGGCGCCGGCCAGAGCCAGGGCTCCGATGGTCGTTCCGGCTATGAGCAGACGACGAATCATGCAAATCTCCCTCGTTGGGCAGGCAGGACCGTGCTCCCCTTGGCTCGAGGTACCCGCCGCCGTGGGCCGGTTACCGATCCTTGGTCGTGACTACGAGGGTACCCCCCATAGGGACTAGTCAGGTATCGGCGGGGCAGATTCTTGGCGTCCGGCACCCACAGGCCCCAGGACGAGGCCCGGTCCGCGGAGCCTGACACAGCCGGCCGGTACGCTGCCGCCGTGATCCTGTCCGACCGCTCCATCCGGGAGGAGATAGCCGCCGGGCGCATCGTCATCGACCCCTTCGATGAGTCCTCGGTCCAGCCCTCCTCGGTCGATCTGCACATCGACCGCTACTTCCGGGTTTTCCGCAACCACACCATGGGCTACATCGATGTGAAAGCCGACCAGGAGGAGCTGACCGAGCTGGTCGAGATCGCCCTGGATGACGTCTTCATCCTGCATCCCGGGGAGTTCGTGCTCGGCTCCACCCTGGAGCGGGTGGCCATCCCCACCGACCTGGTGGCCAGGCTGGAGGGAAAAAGCAGCCTGGGCCGATTGGGCCTGCTCATTCATTCCAGCCTGCCCGCCTCGGAGGAGATCCTCGTCCTCGACCACACGGGCCTGCGCCGGCGAACGATCGGGGAGGTTGTCCAGAAGCGGATCCAAGGCTCCGTGGTCTCCTATGACCCGGAAACCTTCCGGGCCCACTACGCACCTATCACCGGGTGGTACGAGGGTCCCGCTGACCGGATATTCGAGGTCCGGCTGAAGTCAGGTCGCTCGGTGCGACTCACGGCGGGCCACAATCTCTTCTCCCTGGACCGGGACGGCCAGATCCAGAAGCTGCGGGTCCAGGAGTTGACGCCAGGCCGCATGGTGGCCATACCCCGGGCCATTCCCGAACCCCCTCATGCCTGGGCCAGCTTCGATCTGCGCCGGCTGATCCCGGACGAGGCGATCTCCGGGATGGTGGTGTCAGGGCCCACCGTGGCCGACAGTGGCGACTGGGACATGTTCGAGGGCGCGCTGCGCGATCTGGGCTATCGCCACACCGGTTGGTACCGTCAGAAGGGTCAGCTTCCCGCCCACCTGGCCAGGAGCTTCAGCTCTCTGTGGAACAACCTCGGCCCCAGCGACCGGATCCGCCCGCGGGGTGCCCGCTACGGCCTGCCGGTGCGCTGGGAGGTGGACGAGGACCTGGCCTGGTTGATCGGCTTCTTCATCGCCGAGGGCCATCGTCGGGCCAACCAGGTCAATTTTGCCAACACCGATCAGGCCCACCTCGACCGGGTCGAACGCATACTTCGCCGCTGGGACCTGCCGGTTTACCGGCGCGACTCGTCCGTCACCTGCGCCTCAAGCATGCTCAGTGGCCTGCTCGGCTGGATCGGCACCGGGGGGAAGGCGCCGACCAAGAGGATCCCCGAGGATGCCTTTGGCTGGCCCCGTCCCCTGCTGGATTCGCTGCTTCAGGGTTTGATGGACGGAGACGGGCTTCATGGCGGGGTCCGCCGCTGCTACTTCACCTGCTCGCCCGGCCTGGTCAGCGACGTCCTGCGCCTGGCCCAACGCCTCGACGTCCGCGCCACCGCCTCCTTCCGGGAGAAGGCCCGCTACGGCCTGTACCAGGTATCGATGCCCCACAACGAGCACAAGCTGCTCACGGCCGTTCCTCTCCCGGACCGATTGCTGGTCAGAGCGCGGGAGGATGCCGGGCTGCGACAGAACGAGGCGGCGGCTATCGCCGGATACAGCCGGCCGACTGACCTGTGCAACATCGAGAAGCGGTCGGGCCGAGATGCCGTCCGGTTCGCAACGCTGCGCCGGCTCTGCAGCCTGTATTCGGAGCGAGCTCCCGACTCGGTTGCGGTGCAGAGCCTCCAGCGGCTGACCGAAGGTGACCTGGCGTGGGACCGGGTGGCAGAGGTGGTGGACACCGGCATTGAGGAACCTATCTACGACCTCGAGGTGCGCCCCGACGGTCGCAAGATCGAGAACTTCGTGGCCGGATCGGGCGGCGTCTTCGTCTCCAACACCGCCGGCTTCGTGGATGCAGGTTGGAACGGCCATCTCACCTTGGAGCTGTCCAACGTGGCCAACCTGCCCATCACCCTGTACCCGGGCATGAAGATCGGCCAGATCAGCTTCCTGCGCATGACCACCGAGGCCGACGTCCCCTACGGTTCTAAGGCCGCCGGCTCCAAGTACCAGAACCAGCGGGGCCCCACCCCCAGCCGCTACTTCGAGAACTTCAAGCCCCGGGCCTGACCGACCGGGGCGGCGGCCAAATCGGCGAAGCGCCGCCACGACGGGTCCTCCTCGCCCCGGAGCCGGCCCACCCAGCCCAGCACGGCGTCTGGGTCCAGGGACCCGGCACCCAGCATGGCGGCGATGTCCGCCCAGTCCTCGGGCCGGCTGTAGAGGACCTTGAACACGGCCAGGTGATCCGCAGCGATGACCGGGATGGCGTAGCCCTCCTCGTCAAAGGTCCTCATCACCGCCGAACGCCCCACCGCCCCATGGAACCGGTGCCGAGGGAAGTACAGATCGATCGGCACCCCGTCCCGGGGCCGGCCGTACCACAGGCGGACCTGGCCGTTGGCCCGGGCCCGGGCCACTTCAGCGTGGGTGTAGTCGACGCCGGCGGGCAGCCGGGCGAAGACTTGATCGGCCCGGTCGGCGGAGACGGCCACATCGAGGTCGAGGTTCCTGGTCGGGCGGGGCTCGGCCACGTAATAGGCGAGGGCGATGGCGCCGCCGAAGGCGTGAGCGATGTCGGCCCCGGCCAGCCCGTCGTGGACAGCCCTGATCAATCCGACCGGCGACAGCCGCTTGGCCACCCGCGCTCCTAGCCGCGGCCCGGGACCAGTTCGGCCCAGGTCGGAGGCTCGGGCTGGGGCAGCGGCCCGGCCTCGTCCAGCCGTTCGGCCAGGACCAGGCCGTTCCCGTCCCGCCGGGGGGCCAGGCGCAACTCGTAGCCGCAGGCGACCAGCATCACGGCCAGCCGGGCCACTCCCGGGTCGTGGCGCCCGGACAGATAATCGCTGATCCGCCCCTCGGCCACCCCGGAGCGGTGCGACAACTCCCTGGCGTTCAGCCCGGCTCGATCTAGGGCGGAACTCAGCAACGCCGAGGCCTCTTTCATGGCGAAACCTTACCAAAGTTGGTAAGTCCGATCGTGACCCTCGCCTAGGGCAGCTTGGCCAGGTCCTGCAGGGCCCGGGCCCGCTGGCGGCGCTGGTTGGTGCGCCGCTTCCACTCCTTGAGCTTCCAGTGCCGGGGCCGCTTGCGGGTGGTGCTCACCGCCGAAGTGTGGGGCCGGTCGTGCGGCAGGATCGGGACGACCAGATCCTCCGGATCGGTCACTGCCTCCAGCGACGCCCGCACGGCCTGGCGCTCCCGGTGGTTGCTCCACCGGCGTTCGATCTTGGCCGGGCGCTCGGTGTCTTCGGGACTGCGATGCCGTTTGCTCACAAGGTCCTCCCTCGGGGGTCGGCTTGGTCAAACTCGCTGCTCTCTCCACCGTACCCCCGCCGGGGGGCGCCGGGAACCTCCGAACGGCCCTAGTTGGTCCGCACCGGTTG
The DNA here is from genome assembly GCA_035533195.1 of Acidimicrobiales bacterium. Taxonomy (GTDB): domain Bacteria; phylum Actinomycetota; class Acidimicrobiia; order Acidimicrobiales; family JAJPHE01; genus DAHUYE01. The sequence continues at coordinate 10,322 of DATLUK010000318.1, forward strand.
ATCAGTTCCGGGGGTCCTGGTTCCACCGGGTGATGGCCCGCTGGTCGCGCTCGAAGCCGAGGATGCTGATGGCTCCGGCGTCGAGGCGGAAGGCCCGGCCCCAGGTGATGTCCAAGCCGACCCAGCGCACGGCCAGAGCCCGACCGAAGTGGCCATGGGAGAAGACGGCCACGTTCCCCTCCTCGCCCAGCAGATCGGAGATGACCCGGTCGGCCCGGGCCGCCACCTGGGCCGGGCTCTCCCCGCCCGGGCCTCCGCCCGCCCAAATCGACCAGCCCGGGTCCCGCTCGGCTATCTGGTCCGACGTCAGTCCCTCATAGGAGCCGTAGTCCCATTCGGCCAGATCCTCCCTCACCGTGGGCGGGGACCCGGCCAGGGCGGCCAGCTCGGCGGTGCGGCGGGCCCGCTGTCGGGGGCTGGACCAGACGGCACTGAAGGACATCCCGGCCAGGCTCTCGCCCACGGCGGCGGCGTCGGCTTCGCCCTGTGGGGTCAGGGCGATGTCGGTGGTGCCGGTATGGCGCCCGGACAACGACCACTCGGTGGTGCCGTGCCTTACCAGGACGACCTGATGCAGAGAGGACGTCATCAGGCTGGGAAAGCTAGTTTCGCCCCGCCCCTGCCCATCCGGCCTCAACCAGTTCCTGGGTGGGTAGGGCAGATTCCGCCCTGGTTAGACTGCCGCCGCCCGTGACCAGGTAGTCCCGGAGCGGAGCCGATAAAAGGAGCCAAGTGAGACTCGTCATCGGATGGGCTATCACGGCTGTCGCCCTGGCCGT
>DATLUK010000319.1:0-6698 GCA_035533195.1 Acidimicrobiales bacterium
CCGGGGTCACGGCCAGGCCGGCCCGGAGGATGGTGTAGTGCCATACCCCGGTCAGGAAGAGGATGTTGCCCAGCAGCATGGCGAAAAAGCCCATGGCGTAGACCAGGGTGGAGGCGTTGGCCACGCTGAAGGAGCGGGCCCGAAACAGGCCGAGATCGAGCACGGGGGCCGGATGTCGGGCGCTGCGCCGTAGGAAGGCGGCTCCCAGGACCACGGCCACGATCAGGCTGGCCACGACCCGGGCGTTGGTCCAGCCCCATGACGGGCCCTCGGATATCCCGAGCACCAGGCCGGCCACGGAGAGGCTGACCAGGGCCACGCCGGGAAAGTCGGGCGTGCGGTGGTCTGTTTCCACGGTGGACTCCTCCAGGATCCGACGGCCCCACAGCCAGGCCAGGGCGCCCACCGGCAGGTTGACGTAGAAGGCCGAGCGCCACCCGCCGGCCGTGATCAGGGCCGCCCCCAGGGACGGCCCGGTGGCCACGGCCAGGGCGCCCACCCCGCCCCAGAGGGCCACCACCTGGGACCGCTTTTCGGCCGGAAACGCTCCCAGCAGGAGACCGAGGGAGGCGGGCAGCAGCGCTGCCGCCCCTGAGCCCTGGGCGACCCGGCCCGCCACCAGCAGGGGGACCGAGGGAGCCAGGCCGCAGAGGGCCGAGCCGGCGCAGAAGACGGCCAGCCCGAGGAAGAACACCCGCCGCCGGCCCAGGCGGTCCGCCGTCCGCCCGGCCGTGACCAGGAGCGATCCGAACACGATGCTGTAGGCCGTGATCACCCAGGCCAGGGAGGCCCGGGGCACGTGGGGAAACGAGCGGGCCAGGGCGGGGAAGGCCACATTGACGATGGACAGGTCGAGTGAGGCCATGAAGGCACCCAGGGCGGTGACGACGAAGACGGCGCGGGCCCGGCGGGCGGTCAGTTCGCTCATGGAACCCACTGTAAACCCTTGCATTGCATGATGCAACCCACTTATCCTGGAAGGGTGGAACGGAAGAGCTTCTCGGATATGAGCTGCTCGGTGGCCCAGTGCCTCGAGGTGGTGGGCGAGTGGTGGAGCATGCTGATCATCAGGGACGCCTTCATGGGCGTGACCCGCTTCGATGACTTCCAGCGCCGCTTGGGGATATCCCGCAACATCCTCCAGCAGCGGCTGGTCAGCCTGGTCGACGCCGGGGTGCTCAGGAAGGAGCCCTACTCCGAGCGACCGTTACGCCATGAGTACCGCCTGACCGAAAAGGGCGTGGACCTCTGGCCCGTGCTGACCGCCATGCGCCAGTGGGGGGACCGCTACGCCGCCCCCGACGGTCCGCCGATCGAGGTCGTCCACAAGAGCTGTGGCCAGGTGGCCGTGGGTCGCCTGATCTGCGAGCGCTGCGGGGAGCCGATGGGCCCCCGGTCGGTCAGGGCTGTGCCCGGGCCGGGGTACCGCTCCGGGCGCACACCGCTCGAGCCGGTTCATTAGCGTCTCGGCCCATGGCCGAGCCCCGCTACGGAATGACCATCCCGTTCGATCACGTTCCGCTCCATGAGCACCGTCCGTATCTGGAAGAGCTGGTCGAGTTGGGCTACACCGATGTCTGGTCGAGTGAGGCCAACGGCACCGACGGTTTCACGCCGCTGGCCATGGCCGCGGCCTGGACGCCGGCGCTGCGCCTGGGCGTCGCCATCATTCCCGCCTTCACCCGCGGCCCGGCCATCATGGCCCAGAGCGCGGCGGCCATGGCCGAAGCCGCACCGGGCCGATTCGCCCTGGGCATCGGCACCTCGTCCAATGTGATCGTCGAGCGCTGGAACGGGATTCCCTTTGAGGATCCGTACCACCGCACCGCCGACATGGTCCGTTTCCTCCGTCAGGCCCTGACCGGTGAGAAGGTGGACATGGAGTGCCGGTCCTTCACGGTCAAGGGGTTCCGGCTGGGACGGCGCATCGAGACGCCCCCGCCGATCCTGGTCGCGGGACTGCGCCCGGGGATGCTGCGCATGGCGGGACGACTCGGGGACGGGGCCATCATCAACTGGCTGTCGGCCGAGGACGTCAAACAGGTTGTCCCCGAAGTGGGTGAGGGCAAGGAGATAGTCGCCCGCATATTCGTGTGCCCGTCCGAGGACGCTGAGTCGGTGCGGAACATGGGCAGGGTGGCGGTGGCCGCCTATCTGAACGTCCCTGTGTACGCCGCCTTCCACGAGTGGCTGGGCCGGGGCGATCAGCTCAAGGGGATGTGGGAGGCCTGGAACGCCGGTGACCGCAAAGCCGCCCTGGCCGCCATCCCGGATCAGGTGGTGGACGACCTGATCATCCACGGTTCCCCTGCGGAGTGTCGCGACCAGATTGCCCGCTACGTCGCCAATGGGGTGACCACTCCGGCCCTCAACATTCTCCCCTTCGGCATCGACGTCCGGGAGGCGGTCCGAGCCCTGGCGCCCCAGGCCTGAGCCGATAGACGGCCGGTTGCGCCGGTTGCCGGCCGCCGAGCACTTCCGCGCCGAGGGTTACTCGGTCGCTTCGACAGTGCGCAGACGGTCCCGCATCCCAGCCACCAGGGCGGGCACCTCGTCCCGACCGACCGGGCGCGACAACAGATAGCCCTGGCCCTGGGGGCAGCCCATGTCGATGAGCGCCTCCATCTGGGGAGCGGTCTCGATCCCCTCGGCGGTGACATTGATGCCGAGGCGATCGGCCAGGGTCAGGACCGATCCGACGATGGCCCGGTCGGGGCCGTCCTCGGTCACACCGGACACGAAGACCTTATCGATCTTGACCGATTCGAGGGGGAAGCGGCGCAGCGCGGCCAGAGAGGAGGAACCCTGGCCGAAGTCGTCCAGGGCGATGCCGACCCCAAGATCGCTCAGGTCCCCGACCATGTCGATGGTCGTGCCCAGGTCTTCCATGGCGATGGTCTCGGTTATCTCGAGTACCAGGCGGCCGGGGTCCAGGCCGGTGCGGGAGAGCACGGAGCGGACCCGGCTGACCAGGCTCGGGTCATGAAATTGCCGCCCGGACAGGTTGACCGAGACCCGCAGGCCGCCACCGATGCCGTTCCAGGTCTGCACCTGTTGGCACGCCTCTTCCATAACCCATTGGCCGATCTCGATGATGAGGCCGGACTCCTCGGCCACCGGTATGAACTCATCGGGCATCATCAGGCCACGTTCGGGATGGCGCCAGCGCAGCAACGCCTCCACACCGGTCATCCGCCCTTTCACCAGATCGACGATGGGCTGATAGGCCAGATACATCTCCCCGCCCGGAACGGCCTTGCGTAGCTGGGCCTCGATCTGCATGAGTCTCAGGGCCCGGGCGTCCATGCCGGCTTCGAAGATCTTCCAGCGCCCCTTGCCCGACTCCTTGGCCCGGTACATGGCCAGGTCGGCCTCGCGGAGCGGATTGTGCTCGGTGCTCGAGTCCTTGCGGATGAAGGCGATCCCGATGCTGCCGGTGGTGTACACGTCGTTGGGACCGACCGGCACGGGGGGTTGAAGGGCGGCCAGCAGCCGATCGGCCATCAGCGCGGCGGCCGTGTCATCGAGTAGATCCTCGACCAGCACGACAAACTCATCTCCGCCATAACGGGCCACCGCGCCGTCATTGCCCACGGCGTCGCGGAGGCGGACGGCCACTTCTCGCAGCAACTCGTCGCCGAGGTCATGGCCGAGGCTGTCATTGACCGACTTGAAGCGGTCCAGATCCAACAACAGCACGGCCGCCGATCGGCCCGAGCGCCGGGCGTGGCCCCGGGCCCGCTCCTGCAGTTCCGCAAAAAGCGTCCAGTTGGGAAGTCCCGTGAGGACGTCGTGGGTGGCCTGGTAGGCCAGTTCCGCCTCCCATCGGTTCCGCTCGTCCAGCCGCTCTACGTTGCCGAGGGCGATCCCGGCGTGGGCGGCCAGTATCTCGACGCATTCGACCTCCTCGGGCCGGATCCCCGCCCCTGTGGTCCGCGCCGCCACCAGCCCGGCCCGGAGACTGCCCTCGCACCACACCGGCACGGCCGCGGCCGAGCGGATACCGGCCTCAAGGGCAGCGGGCAGGGCATCGGGATCGGCCGGGTAGTCCCGGACCACCACCGTGCTGCGTTGGTTCCAAACCCGCCCGACGATGCCGGAGCGCAGGGCCTGCCCACCGTGGGTCATGGGCAGGCCGTAGGAGGCGACCATCTTCCATTGATTCGCCTCCGGGTCGTAGAGGCACAGCTGGGCCGTGTCGAAGCCGAGGTCGCCCACGCTCTCGACCACCGAGTCGAGCATCTGCTCGCGGTCCAAGGTGTTGATGACCCGAGCGCGTTGGGCCACCCGGGCCAGGAGGGCCGCCCGGCGGGTCGAGCCCTCGGCCAGGTCGTGCTGGACCCGGGCCTGGCGCGACAGTTCTACGGACAGGAAGGCGGACATGACCATGAGCAGGGTGATGACGCCGAGGTCGAAGGTGGCCTTGGCCACCGTCAGGCTCACGGCGCCGGACCCGGCCGCCCCCAGGTAGCCGCCGTAGGTCAGCAGCAGCAGAATCACCTGGGCCCGCCAGGGATAGGACGACAGGGCCGAAAAGACCGTGGTCAGGCTGTACAGCCAGACCAGCTGGGAACGGGCCCCCCCGCTGGCCGCCACCCCGACGCTGATGAGGGCAATGTCGAGGAAGGACCAGGCGTAGAGACAACGCCCCCCGGCCGCCGACTGCAGCAGCCGGTTCCAGGGCAGCAGGCCGAAGGCGCCGGCGCCCACGAGGGCGGCCCCGGCGGTGGCTCCGTAGAGGGGCCAATAGACAGAGGGATGGCCCGGAAGGAGGGGATAAGCGAATAGGACCAGGGCCACCAGGGCGGTAATGGCGACGGCCACCCTCACCGCCCGTTGCCGTACGGAAACGGTTGGAGCAGGTCCCGTGGGATCCCCTCCTTTTGAGCCCCAGTTGGCCCGGGTCATCGTACCCAGATTCGAACGTTCTTACCCAAAGGGGACATCCGCCTTATTTCACCGTCATCCCGGATTGACGGTCTCCGGAGAACTCTTGCACACGGGCGCGGCCAGAACGCGGTTCAAGGCCAAGCCCCGCCGGGCCGATAGCTCTGGGACCGGACGTCGACCCCGATGACGTCCCTGCCAAACGGGTCCTTTCATGAACCGAAAAAACTTCCCCCTACGCCTGTTGACCGCCGCCGGCCTCGGCGCCGCCACCTTCGGCTGTTCTGTTGTCGGCCTGTCCGGGCCTGCCCGCGCCGCTACTGCCGCCCCGGCGGCTCCTGTAACGGCGGCGGCTGCGCCTACCGCCCCAGTTGCCGCCTCCACGCCCGGTTATTGGGTCCTGGACTCGAGCGGAGCCGTCACTGCGGGCGGGGCGCCTCCGTTCGGGTCGACCAGCCCAGTGTCCACCGACATCGCCCGGGCGGTGGCCCTGGCCGCCACGCCCGACGGCGGCGGGTACTGGGTCGCCCGGGCCGACGCCACCATGACCGCCGCCGGGGACGCCGCGGTCGACGGTCCGCCCCCTCCGGCCGCCCTCAACGCCCCCGTGGTCGGCATGACGGCCACGCCGGACGGTAAGGGCTACTGGCTGGTGGCCGGGGACGGTGGCATCTTCACCTTCGGGGACTCCCAGTTCTACGGATCCACCGGAGCCATCCGTCTCAACAAGCCGGTTATCGGTATGGCCGCAACCCCCAACGGCAGGGGTTACTGGCTGCTGGCCTCCGACGGAGGAATCTTCTCCTTCGGTGACGCCCAGTTCTACGGATCCGCCGGCGGTCTCGGGCTCCGGCACCCGGCCGTGGGCATGGCCGTCACCCCGGACGGGCACGGCTACTGGCTGGTCACCACCGCGGGCCAGGTCTTCGCCTACGGGGACGCCGGCCGCTTCGGGGACGCCCTCAGCGGACCGCCCCTGGCCAGCCCGGCCGTTGGCATAGCGGCCACCTCGGACGGCGCCGGCTACTGGCTGGCCACCTCCTCGGGTCGGGTCTTCGGCTTCGGTGACGCATCCCTCGGCGTGGCGTCGCCAGCCACCACGACAACCGCCGGCTCCGCCACCGCCGCTCCCACGGCGGCCTCGGTGGCCACCTCGGCCCCGGTGGATGCGCCCGTGGTGGCCGTGGCCGCCCCCGGCCCTCCGCCCATGGCGGCCCGGGCCGTGGCCTACGCCCTGGCCCAGGTCGGGACGCCCTACGTCTACGGCGGCACCGGTCCTACCGGCTTCGACTGCTCGGGCCTGGTGATGCAGGCCTACGCCTCGGCCGGCGTCACCCTGCCCAGGGTGGCCCAAGATCAGTACAACTTCGGGCCCCTACTGGCCGTCGCAACCCCGTTGCAGCCGGGCGACGTTGTCTTCTTCGGGACACCGGCCGCCATCACCCATGATGGCATCTACATCGGCAACGGCATGATGGTGGATGCTCCCCACACCGGGGCCGATGTGAGGGTGGAGTCCTATTTGTGGAGCGACTTCGTCGGGGCGTCCCGCCCGGCCGGGGACGCCTAGCGGGCGCTATCCGGGTCCTGCGACGCCCGGCCAGGGATAGGCCCCGAGCGTCAGCCACTCCGCTGGGTCGATGGCCTGCCAACTCCAGAGCGAGGCTCCGAGCGCCCCGCCCCGCTCCGCCGCCTCCAGGAAGGCGGTGATCTCGGCCGGAGCCGGGGGACTGGTCCGGCCGTACTCCTCGCCGGCCATGTTGAAGGCCTGGCCGATGAGATGCAGCGGAGCCAGCGGGGCGAGACGTTCG
>DATLUK010000320.1:0-10669 GCA_035533195.1 Acidimicrobiales bacterium
GCCTAACGGCTAAGCCCCATTGCGACCGTTCCCTCCCTGCGTGAGCGTGGTTTGTCACGCCGGGCGCCGGATGGCGAGGCCATCGGCAGGGGGAATGGCGGGCACCCGCCGCTTCCCGACCGGGTGGCGACATATCCACGATTGCCCCCGGTGTTCTGCCTCCGGCGGCCCGAGAGAGGTGTACATGAGCGCAGAGCAGCAGCTCGAACGCTCGGTTCTGGAGCGCAAGGAGCGGGACGAGCTCCACGCCATCGCCGAGGCCATGGGTCTCAAGCCGGCCAGCCGCACCAAGAAGTCCGACCTGATCGACGGCATCCTCCGCATCGTGACCGGCGGTGCCGAGGACCCGGGATCTCCCAGCGAGGACTCCTCCTCGTCCTCCCCAGAGGGTGACGCCCCGGCCGAGCCCGCCGGGCGGGTGCGCCGGCCCCGCGTGTCCCGGGCGGCCCGGGCCGCGGCTGAAACAGCCGCCGAGGTCCCGGAAGCCTCTGACCCAGCGACCTCCGACGTCGCTGAGGACTCGCGGCGCCTCGGGAGCGCGGCGCCGGCGGATGACGACGGCGCCCTTTCGACCAACGGGTCGGCGGGCTCGTCCCGCTCCGATGATGCCTTCGACGGCCCCGACGGGGAGGACGCTGACAACAACCGCTCGGGCCATCAGACCTTCTCCCGGCAGAGCCCCGGGTCCTCCGAGGCCAACCCGGCCGAAGGTGGGGATCAGGCCAACCCGGAGGGAGAGCGCTTTGCCCGTCCCTTCGACCCCAACTCCGAAGCCGGGAACCGGCGCAACCGCCGGCGCCGGGGACGGGACCGCGACCGCCCAGGCGAGCGGGGTGAGGCACAGGGCACCGGCCCCGACCAGCCCTTCCAGGGCGAGCCGGTGCCGGTCATGGGCCTGCTCGATCTGCGGGACGAGGGATTTGGGTTCCTGCGGGCCAGCGGCTATCTGCCCAGCCCCCGCGACGTGTACATCTCGATGAGCCAGGTCAGACGCTTCGCTCTGCGCAAAGGCGACTACCTGGAGGGCGCCAGCCGCCCGGCGTCGAGCAACGAGAAGTACCCGGCCCTCCTGCGGGTGGACACCGTCAGCGGCATGACCCCGGACGAGGCCCGCCAACGGCCCCGCTTCGAGGATCTCACCCCCCTCTTCCCCGACGATCGCCTGAGGCTGGAGATGCCGGGGGATCCGGCCAATATGACGGCCCGCATAGTCGATCTGCTCTCACCGATCGGGAAGGGCCAGCGCGGCCTCATCGTGAGCCCCCCCAAGGCCGGTAAGACCACGGTCATGAAGCAGATCGCCCATTCCATCGAGGCCAACAACCCCGATGTCCACCTCATGGTCCTCCTGGTGGATGAGCGCCCGGAGGAGGTCACAGACATGCGTCGCTCGGTCAAGGGCGAGGTGGTTGCCTCCACCTTCGACCGGCCCTCCGAGGAGCACACCCAGGTGGCCGAGCTGGCCATCGAGCGGGCCAAGCGGATGGTCGAGGCGGGCCGGGACGTGGTCATCATCCTGGATGGGATCACCCGCCTGGCCCGGGCCTACAACCTCTCGGCCCCCGCCTCGGGCCGGGTCCTCTCCGGTGGAGTGGACTCGGCGGCCCTCTACCCGCCCAAGAAGTTCTTTGGCTCGGCCCGGAACATCGAGGAGGGCGGCTCGCTCACCATCCTGGCCACGGCCCTGGTGGAAACCGGTTCCCGCATGGACGAGGTCATCTTCGAGGAGTTCAAGGGCACTGGCAACATGGAGCTCAGGCTGGACCGCAAGCTCGCCGAGCGGCGCATCTACCCCGCCATTGACGTCAACGCCAGCTCCACCCGGCACGAGGAGCTCCTCTTCGACCGCTCCCATCTCCAGCAGGTCTGGAAGCTGCGCCGGGTCCTCAGTGCCCTGGGCAGCGAGGGCAGCGCCGCCGCCGGCCTCGAGCTGCTCATGGACAAGATCAAGTCGACCCGGAGCAATGACGAGTTCCTGGCCGATATAGCCAAGGGTCCAACCCCTCCGGCATGAGCCGGGGACCAGGTAGAATTCAGGAGCCATGAAGACCGAAATCCACCCCACCTACGTCGAGGCGTCGGTCCGCTGTTCCTGCGGGAACCAGTTCACCACCCGCTCGACTAAGCCCGATCTCCACGTCGAGCTCTGCAACGAGTGCCACCCGTTCTACACGGGCAAGCAGAAGCTGGTTGACACCGGTGGCCGGGTGGAGCGCTTCGAGCGCCGTTACGGCCGTCGCAAGACCCGTCCGTAGCCTCCCTCCCGCCCGATCGCCGTCGGGGCCCCGGCCCCGTCCGGCTTTACTAGGAACATGTTCGACCGCCTGGATGACCTCGAGCAGGAGTACGAGGATGTCCTGGGCCAGCTCTCGGACTCCGAGATCATTGCCGACCAGCGCCGGCTGACGGCGGTCTCGCGCCGTTACAAGGAGCTCGACGCCTTGGTGTCGCGCTATCGCGGCTACCGCCGGGCGGCGGCCGACGCGGAGGCCGCCCGGGAGCTGTACGGGGAGGCCACGGGGGAGGAGCGGGAGATGCTCCGCCACGAGATCGAAACGGCCGAGTCGCGCATGTCCGTTCTGGAGGAGGAGCTCAAGGTCGAGCTTCTGCCCAAGGACCCCAACGATGACAAGGGCGTCATCGTGGAGATCCGGGGGGCGGAAGGTGGCGAGGAGGCCAACCTCTTCGCCAAGGACCTCTTCGAGATGTACTCCCGCTACTCCGAGCACATGGGCTGGAAGTTCGAGGTCCTCGGCACCGACCCTTCCGACATGGGTGGGTTCAACGAAGTCACTTTCTCGCTCCACGGGGACGGGGTCTGGAGCCGGATGAAGCACGAGGGCGGGCCCCACCGGGTCCAGCGGGTGCCCGTCACCGAGTCCCAGGGCCGCATTCACACCTCTTCGGCCACCGTCACGGTTCTGCCCGAGGCCGAGGAGGTAGACGTGGAGATCGACCCCAACGACCTCAAGGTCGACGTCTACCGCTCGACCGGTCCCGGCGGACAGTCGGTCAACACCACCGACTCGGCCGTGCGGATCACCCATCTCCCCACCGGAACGGTGGTGGCCATGCAGGACGAGAAGAGCCAGATCCAGAACCGGGCCAAGGCCATGCTGGTGCTGCGGGCCCGGCTGTTGAAGGCCGAGCAGGACAAGCAGGCGGCCGAGGCTTCCCAGCAGCGGCGCAGCCAGGTCGGCGGCGGGGGCCGCTCGGAGAAGATCCGGACCTACAACTACAAAGAGAACCGGGTCACCGACCACCGCATCGGCCTGACCCTCCACCGCCTCGACCGCATCCTGCTGGGTGAGCTGGACGATGTGGTCGACGCCCTGGTCACCGATGAGCGGACCCGCCAGCTCCGGGGCGAGGGCTGAACACCCCGCTCACCTGGTCCGACCTGCTGGGCTCGGCCACGGCCGCCCTGGGCTCGCGCCGCGACGCCCGCCGGCTGGTGGAGACGGTGGCCGGTGCCGACGCCGCCGAGTTGATGCAGATCCTCGGTGAGGGGGCCCCCGACCGGGCGGTGGTCCGCCTCGAGTCCATGATCGAGCGCCGCCGGCGGGGCGAACCCCTCCAGTACGTGGCCGGGGCATGGGGCTTCCGCCACCTGGACCTCATGGTGGATGACCGGGTGCTCATTCCCCGGCCCGAGACCGAGGTGCTGGTCGACGTGGCCCTGGCCGAGTTGCGCCGCCTCCGTGTCGAGCGGGCCCGCAGCCGGCCGCTGGTGGTGGTCGACCTCGGTACCGGGTCGGGGGCCATCGCCCTGTCCCTGGCCCTGGAGGCGCCGCCCTTAGCGGGCCCCGTCGAGGTCTGGGCTACCGACTTCTCTGCCGCCGCCCTGGAAGTGGCCGCGGCCAACCTGGCCGGCCTGGCCGGGGCGGCCGCCACCCGGGTGCGCCTGGTTCGGGGGGACTGGTGGGACGCTCTGCCCACCGAGCTGGCCGGCCGGGTGGACCTGGCCGTGTCCAACCCGCCTTACGTGGCCGAGGCCGATGAGGTCGAAGCCGAGGTGTCGGCCTGGGAGCCGGCCTCCGCCTTGTGGTCGGGGCCGACCGGCCTGGAGGCCACCGCCCGCATCCTGGCCGGGGCCCCGGCGTGGCTGGGTCCGCCGGCCTCGGTGGTGGTGGAGATCGCCTCCCAGCGGGCCGCCGAGTCGGTGGCACTGGCCGAGACCTACGGCTTCGAGACCGAGGTGCACCCCGACCTGACTGGACGGGTCCGGGTCCTGATCGCCCGCACCGGTCCGCCCTCGGACGCCCCGTGATGGAGCATGCTGGTCGCCCCGAACTGGAGAGATGCGCACCTTGCCACTGGTAGAAGCTGCTGGGGACCCACCTTCATCGGACGCCATCACCGCCGCCCGGGCGGCCCTGTCCGCCGGAGGGGTGGTGGGTCTGCCGACCGACACCGTCTACGGCCTGGCCGTCGATCCGGCCGTGGCCGGCGCCACCGGCGCCCTCTTCGCCCTGAAGGGCCGGCCGGTCGGCACCGCCCTTCCCGTCCTGGTGGCCGGGGTCGAGCAGGCCGACCGTCTCGGTGATCTGAGCGATGGGGCCCACGCCCTGGCCCGCAGCCTCTGGCCGGGTGGGTTGACCCTGGTGGTCGGGCGCCGATCCGGCGTGGAGATGGAGTTGGGCGGGCGGCCCGACTTCATCGGCCTGCGCTGCCCGGCCCACCCCGTCCCCCTCGCCCTGTGCCGGCAGTCGGGCCCGCTGGCCGCCACCAGCGCCAACCGCCACGGGGAGCCCGACCTGGCCAGCGCCTCCGAGGTGGCCGAGATCTTCCCTGGCCTCTTGGTCCTCGACGGCGGGGAGTGCCGGGGCGTCTCCTCCACCGTGGTCGATGCCTCCGAGGACGAACCCCGCCTCCTGCGGGCCGGGGCCGTCCCCTGGGAGGAAGTGCTGGCCGCCTGGGGTTAGATCAGTTCGGCCTTGGCCTGGCCCAGTAGGCGCATGGGCCGGCCGCATCCCTCTGTCTCGACCAGCGAGGCCAGGGCGACCGGGTCCTCCACCTTGGCCACGGCCCGGGTGCCGTCCCCCAGGATGGCCGTGACGATTCCGTACTCCGGCTGACCACTCCGCTCGTGCATGACCGTGTAGGTCTCGATGACCGCTTCGCCCTCGGCGTCGTTGGTGGCCCGGCGCGAGGGCAGGGCGTGGACCGCGTCCTGCACGTTCTCAAACCGGAAGGCCCGGGCCGGCGGGGTGGTCGAATACAGGCCGACGGCGTGTTTGGTGGCGTACCAGCCCAGGGCGCTCACCAGCCCCAGCGACCCCGGGTCCCGACGAAGTTGCTCGCACATCGAAGCGATCGAGTGCATCACATAGTTGTTACCGGGTCCACCGAAGAACTGGAGGCCGCCGGTGACCGTCAACGGACGGTCGGCCTCGTCCAGGCCCAGGCCCAGGGCATCGGCCCCGAACTGAACTGCGCAGGGGAAGCAGGAGTACAGATCGATGTGGGTGACCTCATCGATGGACGAGCCGTCCAGTTCAAAGGCCTTCTGCCCGCACAGGCGGATGGCGGGGGAGCTGTGCAGGTTGTCCCGCTCGCTCACGAACCAGTGGTCATGGGCCTCCCCGCCCGAGCGAGGGAAGACCCAGCGGTCCTCGGGCACTCCGGCCGCCTGGGCCGCCTCCACCGAGCACATGACCACCGCCGCGGCCTGGTCCACCTGCATGTTGGAGTTCATGTGCTTGGGATAGGGAAAACCGATCATCCGGTTATCCGGCCCCGGGGTGCGGATGTCCTCGGCGCTGAGGGCCTCGGGCGACCAGGCGTAGGGGTTTCCGGCGGCCACCTCGCTGAAGCGGGCGTAGAGCTCGGACACCTTGACCTGGTGCTCCTCGACGCCCTCTCCAGCCGCGGCGCGCAGGGCGTTTTCGAACAGGGGATAGATCTGGATTGGGAGCACCATGCCGATGGACAACTCCGCCTCGGACGTCCCGGCCCGGTCCGAGCCCACCGTGCGGGGGGCCGGGGTGTCTTCGCCCTGGGTCGTCCAGGCCAGCTGGACCTGGTGCTGGCGGGCCAGGCGCCGGGTGTACATCGCCTCCACCCCGGTCAGGAGGGCCACGTCCAGCTGGCCGGCCAGGATGTCGGCCGCCGTCTGGTCGACCAGGCTCTGGGGGCTGTTGCCTCCCGTCCCGGTCAGCACCAGGTCGGCCGGTGAGGCGCCCAGGCGCTCGGCCAGGATCAGGGCCGGGTTCCGGTAGGACCAGGACATGAGCGACACCACCGCCACCCGATCGGCCCGGGCCAGGAGGGCGTCGCCCCCGCCGCTGTCCCGCCCGGCCCGGCGCAGAGCCTCGGTCATCATGTCGATGGGCTCATCGGCGCCCAGCACCCATTCGGCGCTGGCCGGGTTGGGAGGGCGGCGGGTGAGCTGGCCGACGCCGACGATTACCGGGGTACGGGGGTCCAAAGGCACGGCCGCCGAGGGTACCCTGCCTGGAATGACCCTCCCTGACCCGTTGGCCCAGGATCCCGAGCTCGAGGCCATCATCCGGCGCGAGATCGAGCGCCAGAACACGACCCTCCAGCTGATCGCCTCAGAGAACTTCACGTCGGCGGCGGTCATGGCCGCCACCGGCTCGGTCCTCACCAACAAATACTCCGAGGGCTACCCGGGCAAGCGCTACTACGGGGGCAACCAGGTCATCGACCAGGCTGAGGAGCTGGCCCGGGACCGGGCCTGCGCTCTCTTCGGGGCCGACCACGCCAACGTCCAGCCCCACTCCGGGGCCAACGCCAACATGGCCGTCTACATGGCCGTGCTCAAGCCGGGCGACACCGTCCTGGGCATGCGCCTGGACCAGGGCGGCCACCTCACCCACGGCTCGCCGGCCAACGCCAGCGGCCAGCTCTACCACTTCGTCTCCTACGGGGTCACCCCCAGCGATGAGCGCCTCGACTACGGCCAGATAGCCGAGCTGGCCCGGGAGCACCGGCCCAAGCTGATCGTGGCCGGCGCCACTGCCTACTCCCGCATCATCGAGCCGGAGCCGTTCCGCCGCATCGCCGATGAGGTGGGGGCCCTCTTCCTCTTCGACGCCGCCCACATCGCCGGCCTGGTGGCCGGCGGCGTGCACCCCAACCCGGTGTCTTACGCCGACATCGTCACCTTCACCACCCACAAGACCCTGCGCGGCCCCCGGGGCGGCGCCATCCTGTGCAATTCGGAGCTGGCCGCCGCGATCGATAAGGCCGTATTCCCCGGTCTGCAGGGCGGACCCCTCGAACACGTCATCGCCGCCAAGGCGGTGGCCTTCAAGGAGGCATCGACGCCGGAGTTCGCCGACTACGCCAGGCGGATCGTGGCCAACGCCGCCGCCATGGCCGAGGGCCTGGCCAAGGAGGGCCTGCGCCTGGTTTCAGGAGGCACCGATAACCATCTGCTGCTGGTGGACCTCCGCCCGCTGGATGCCAAGCTGACTGGCAAGGTCGCCCAGGAGGCCCTGGACCGGGCCGGCATCACCTGCAACAAGAACACCATCCCTGATGACCCCCGCTCCCCGTTCGTCACCAGCGGACTGCGCCTGGGCAGCGCCGCCGTCACCACCTCCGGCATGGGCACCGCCGAGATGGGCGAGATCGCTTCGCTCATCGGCCGGGTCCTGCGCACCGTTTCCGAACAGGGCGCCGACGCCGACGTGTCCGACGTGCATGACGAGGTCAACGTCCTCTGCTCCAAGTTCACGCCCTATCCGGAGCTGGTGTAGGAGCCAGGTCACTTCGTGACCGTCTATCTCGAGGTCTTCGCCATTGCGGCGGTGGCGACCTACTTTTTCTGCTTCCCGGTCCGCCGGCTGGCGGTCACCCTCGGGGCCATCGTCCAGCCCGATAAGAACCGGGTGCACGAAAAGCCCATGCCCACCGTCGGCGGGGCGGCCATGTACGTCGGCTTCCTCATCGCCCTGGGCGTGGCGTCGCTCATCCCCTCCCTCAAGCCCGTCTTCTCCACTTCTGAGCCCATGGGGGTGGCCCTCGGGGCGACGGTCATCTTCGCGGTGGGCGTGGTCGATGACCTCCGCGAGCTGTCTCCCCCAGGGAAGCTGGCCGGGACGGTTCTGGCTTCCACCATCCTCTATTTCCTGGGGGTGACGCTGTTCTACTTCCGGATTCCTTTTGCCGGTTTCGTGGTGCTGGGACCGGACGTGACGCCGCTGCTCACCGCTCTGTGGGTGGCGGTCATGTCCAACGCCATCAACCTCATCGACGGGCTGGACGGCCTGGCCGCCGGCATTGTGACCATCGCCTCGGGCGCCTTCTTCGTCTACTCCTGGCGCCTGCACGACCTGGGCCTGCTCACCCCCGACAACGTCGGTCTGCTGGTGGCGGCCGCCACCTGCGGCATCTGCGTGGGCTTCCTGCCCCATAACTTCCACCCCGGGAAGATCATGATGGGAGATGCCGGCGCCCTCATGCTCGGCCTGCTCATGGCCGCCTCTACCATGTCGGTCGGGGGTCAGACGGCCAACGACTTCCGCTTCAGCGGGGAGACGTATTTCTTCTTCGCCCCCCTGTTCATCCCCTTCGTGATCCTGGGGGTGCCGATGGTGGACTCCGTCTTCGCCGTTTTCCGCCGCCTGGCCCGTCGGGGCCAGTGGCACGCCAGGGATAAGGAGCACCTCCACCATCGCCTCATGCGCCTGGGCCACGGGCACCTGCGCTCGGTGGTCATCCTTTGGATCTGGACCGCCATCCTCTCCGGCCTGGTCCTCTATCCGACTCTCAACCTGCCCGGATCGGGCTCGGCCAACGCCATCATCCCCTTCGGGATCCTCGCCCTGGCCGTGGCCCTCTACACCCTGTTCCACCCCGGCCTGCGTCAGCGAAGTAACACGTGAGACCAAGTTTTGGCCCCCCCAACCTTCGTTTTGCACCCCCCATGCACTTCGTGCCAACATCCTCCCGTGCCCGCTTCGGCCCCCCGGTGCGAACTTGAGCAGCCGGCCTCCTGGCATCATGGCTTTTGCCCAGCTGGGACTGACCGCCGCCCTGTGTCTGCTGGGCGGCCTGGCCGCCGGATGGGGCCTGGATCAGCTCCTGGGCACCCTGCCGCTCTTCCTCTTCGTGGGGATGCTGGCCGGCATGGCTGCCGGGGCCGTTTTCACCTGGCGGGAGGTTCGCCACTACTCCTGACGACCGAGGGGGTCCGGTCGTGTCCATGAGGCTCGAGGGCTTCCCCGTGGCCGAGATCGATGGCGTTATGCGCCGGACCCTGTGGTCCTCGGTGGCGGTCGGCATCCTGGCCGTGGGCGCCGGCATCGGCTTCGGCTACCCCCTCTTCGGCCCGGGCGCGGTCATCGGCCTGGCCCTGGGCCTGCTCAACAACCGGATCTTCCAGGTGTCGGCCGCCCGCAACACCACCGCCGAGGGCAAGATCAACCGGGGCCCGTTCGCCAGCGCCACCTTCCTCCGCCTGGGGGCCGTGACCGCGGTCGCCCTGCTCCTCATGCTCTTCGTTCGTCCGATGGGCTGGGGCGTCATCGTGGGCTTGGCCGTCTTCCAGATGATGCTCCTCGTCCACATGCTCAAGGTGCTGCTGGCCTTCCAGAAGGGGCAGTCCTCCGGGGGTCTCGGTGCATAACGCAGTCCTGGCCATCGCCAACATCCCCGTCGGGGACCACATCACCGCCAAGGTTCCCGGCCTGGGGACCCTCAACATCGACACCATCTACACCACCGCCGCCGCCGCCCTCATCGTGATGGGCCTCGGCTGGCGCATGCGGGCCAAGGCCACCGCCGGGGTCCCGGGCAAGCTGCAGCTGACCTGGGAGACCATCGTCAGCAGCGTGTCCGACCAGGTCGAGACCAACCTCGGCCCTAAGTACCGCCACGTCGTCCCCCTGGCCGTCAGCATCTTCTTCCTGGTGCTGGTGGCCGACTGGCTGGAGATCCTCCCGGGGATCTTCCACAACACCGACTACATCCCCTCACCCAGCGCCGACGTGAACCTCTGCTACGCCCTCGGCATCCTGGTCTTCGTCCTCACCACCGCCGCCAGCATCCGGGTCAAGGGGATAGGGGGGTACTTCGCCCACTACTTCCGCAAGCCCCTGGTGATGTTCCCCATCCACATCATCGAGGAACTGGCCAAGCCGCTCACACTGGGCCTGCGGCTCTTCGGAAACCTCTTCGCCGGCGGGATCATGATCGCCCTGCTCATCTCCTTCCCTCTGAAGCTGAGCCTGGCCTCCGTCGTCTTCACCCTGATCTGGAAGCCGTTCGACATGTTCATCGGCGTCATCCAGGCGTTCATCTTCGCCCTCTTGACCATCCTCTATTACCAGTTCGCCATCGATACCGGCGGGCACTGAGTCTCACCAGAGCTCATCCAGACAGGAGAGAACCACCCATGGCAGCAACGACCCAGAAGGCAATCGAGTTGGCCGGCGCTTTCGCCGGAGGCGGCCTCGCCCTCGGCGGTGGCGCCATCGGTGCCGCCGTCGGTGACGGTCTGGCCGGTAGCCAGACCATCGCCGGCATCGCCCGTCAGCCGGAGGTGCAGGGCCGTCTCTACACGACCATGTTCCTCATCATCGGTCTGGTCGAGGGCATGTACTTCATCAACCTGGCCTTCACCGCCCTGTTCGTATTCGTGCTGGCCAAGGGCTGATCGCCCGTGAAGGCAGTCTTCGCTTCGAACTTCCTCGTTCCC
>DATLUK010000321.1:0-2954 GCA_035533195.1 Acidimicrobiales bacterium
CCTCGCCAGGGGATCTGTTGTAGTCGTCGGTCACGATCTCCCTTGCTGGCCAGGTTCTATGCGGCTGGGTCTAGGCCATGTCAGCCCGGTCAGTAATTCCTAGATAACCACTCTACAGAGGCGGGCGGGCGTCCAGAAGGATCATGGGAGAGGGACCCGATGGGACCATGCCGGCGGGATCATGCCGCCAGGACCGGTCCGCGGCTCCGATCCCGGTCGCGCCGGGTCCGGAGGGCCGGTTGTGACGGTCGGGCCCGGCTGACCTGGTCTTTGACCCCACACTCGCCTGCTGAGGAGTTCACCCGCCGGGTGGAGGCGACCCTTGGGCCCTTCGCCACCCTGGATGACGGGCTTGGCCCCTTCTCCCCCCGCCGCCGCCAATCGGAGGTCTGGAGGGCAGGTCTTACCCCTAAGCCGCACCATGCTCGGTAACCAACGGTTGCCTTACGTGGGTCGTTTTGCCTGCGACTGGCATCGACTTTCAACCACAGACCCGGACCCGGCCGTCAGGACGAGTGTAGGCCGCCCCGGAACAGCCCGGTCCACCAGGACCCCCCGCACACAGACTCAGTCTCGGCTATGAGGGCCGAGGCGATCTCGTAGCAGGGGTATCCCGAGGGCCGGTTGGCCGGGCTGCCGCCGGAGACGGCCGGACCCGTGCCCACCAATGCCGCCTGCCCGCTCATTTGCCCATCCCCGCACTCTGTGCCATAGGGAATACTTCGGACGCGACGGGGGCCCCCTTGAGAAGAGTTCCACCAGGCATCTTGCACCCGATCCAGGCTAATGCGCCGCCCGGAGTTCCGGGGGCATCCGGTCAGTACTTGTAGTGGTCCGATTTATAGGGCCCGTCCACCGGCACGCCGATGTAGTCGGCCTGCGCCTGGCTGAGCTCGGTCAGCCTGACCCCAAGGGCGTCGAGGTGGAGTCGGGCCACCTTCTCGTCCAAGACCTTGGGCAGCACGTGGACCCCGAGGGGGTACTCGGCCGACCGGGTGAACAGCTCCATCTGGGCCAGCACCTGGTTGGTGAACGAGCAGCTCATGACGAAGCTGGGATGGCCGGTGGCACAGCCCAGGTTGAGCAGGCGGCCCTCGGCCAGGACGATCACCGAGTGACCGTCGGGGAAGACGAACTCGTCCACCTGGGGCTTGATGTTGACCCGGCGGACATCGCTGAGGCGGTCCAGGCCGGCCATGTCCACCTCGTTGTCGAAGTGTCCGATGTTGCCGACTATGGCGTTGTGCTTCATCCGGGCCATGTGCCCGGCGGTGATGATGTCCTTGTTGCCCGTGGCCGAGATGAAGATGTCGGCCCGGTCCATGACCCGCTCGAGGGTGTTGACCTCGTAGCCCTCCATGGCCGCCTGCAGGGCGCAGATGGGATCCACCTCGGTGACGATCACCCGGGCGCCCTGACCGCGCAGGGACTCGGCACATCCCTTGCCCACGTCCCCGAAGCCGCAGACCACCGCCACCTTGCCCCCGATCATGACGTCGGTGGCCCGGTTGATCCCGTCGATGAGGCTGTGGCGGCAGCCGTAGAGGTTGTCGAACTTCGACTTGGTCACCGAGTCGTTGACGTTGATGGCCGGGAAGCGCAGGCTCCCCGCCTCGGCCATCTGGTAGAGCCGGTGGACGCCGGTGGTGGTCTCCTCGGTGACCCCGAGTATCCCTTTGGCTATGCCGCTCCATAGGCCGGGATCCGAGGCCAGGGTGCGGGCCAACAGGCCGAGGAAGACCTTCCACTCCTCGCTGTCGTCCTGTCCGGGGGCCGGCACTGCGCCGGCGGTTTCGTACTCCGCCCCCCGGTGCACGAGCATGGTGGCGTCGCCCCCGTCGTCGAGGATCATGTTGGGACCGGATCCGTCCGGCCAGCGCAGGGCCTGCTCAGTGCACCACCAATACTCCTCCAGCGACTCGCCCTTCCAGGCGAACACCGGCACTCCGGCCGGCGCCTCGGGCGTTCCGCCCGGCCCGACTGCCACCGCGGCGGCGGCGTGGTCCTGGGTGGAGAAAATATTGCAGCTGGCCCAGCGCACCTTGGCCCCCAACGCGGTGAGAGTCTCGATGAGAACCGCGGTCTGGATGGTCATGTGCAACGAGCCGGTGATCCGGGCCCCGGCCAGGGGCTGGGAGTCGGCGTATTCGGCCCGCAGGGCCATGAGGCCGGGCATCTCGACCTCGGCCAGCTGGATTTCCTTGCGACCCCAGGGAGCCAGGGACAGGTCGGCGACCTTGAAGTCGGCGGTGGCGATGGACATGGGCGGGGACGTTACTGGCGCCCTGGACCGGGCTGGGCCGGGGTGGGGTCGGGTGGGCCGGGGCAGTTAGTTAGCCGGAGGCGAGCTTCTCCTTGAGTTCGACCAGGACCGGCACCGGACCAGGGTCGAGACCTTCCTGGGCGGCCAGGTGGAGGGACACCAGGTCCCCCAACATGATCAGGTCGAGCAGCTGGGCCAGATCACCCTCGCCCTCGGCGGCCACCTGCTCCACCGAGGCCACCACCTCCCGCATCACCTCATCGACCAGCTCGAAGCGGCGCATGACCTGGGGATGTTCTGAGTCGGTGCGCAGGTTGACCACGGTGAAAAGCTGGCGGGTGACGTCCCCGTGCTGGCCCCATCCGCATATCTCGTTGTGGCAGAGCTCGGGGTGAGCGGCCCAGAAAGCCGGGATCTTGGCATTCTCGTTGAACTGGGTCTTCCACCGCAGGGCGGCGGTGGAGCCCACCGCCCCCGAGCTGTAGATGAGCGGGACGGTGCGCCCGATGCGCCGGGCCAGCTCCTCGGCCGGGCTGCCGGGCCGGGACAGCTGGTCCCGGCGCCGGTTGAGCTGGTCCACCCCGAGGCGGATCCACTCCGAAGCCCCCGGGAACAGGCCGATCTCCTCCAGCACCACCAGGGGAGGGATGGCCATGGCCCCGATGCCGGCCCGGGGCTGGGGAATGCCGGG
>DATLUK010000322.1:0-6861 GCA_035533195.1 Acidimicrobiales bacterium
CACCTTCGCCAGTGAGTTCGGGCTCAAATCCAACTGGTTCGCGGTGACCGGAGCCCCCAGCGGGGGAGTGGACGGATACTGGGCGGAAGGAAACGACGGTGGGATCTTCAGCTTTGGCGACTCCCAGTTCTACGGATCCACCGGGGCCATGAAGCTCAACAAGCCCGTGGTCGGCATGGCCGCCACGCCCGATGGGCGGGGCTACTGGCTGGTGGCCAGTGACGGAGGGATCTTCTGCTTCGGGGACGCCGCCTTCTACGGCTCGACGGGCGCCATACGCCTCAACCAACCCGTGATCGGCATGGCCGCCACGCCCGATGGGCGGGGCTACTGGCTGGTGGCCAGTGACGGAGGGATCTTCACTTTCGGGGACGCCGCCTTCCACGGCTCGACGGGCGCCATACGCCTCAACCAACCCATAGTCGGCATGGCCGCCACGCCCGATGGGCGGGGCTACTGGCTGGTCGCCACAGACGGGGGCATCTTCAACTTCGGGGACGCCGCCTTCTACGGCTCGACCGGCGGCACCACCTTGGCCGCCAGCATCGTCGGCATGACCACGGCCGGCTCGGGAGCCGGCTACTGGCTGCTCGAAGCCGATGGGACGGTTCACGCCTTCGGCAGTGCGACCGCCTACGGCTCGCCCTCGCTCAGCTCATCGAATCCGGCCGTCGGCCTGGCCCACACGGCCACCTACGCCGGCTACCTGCTGGCGACCCGTAACGGCAGCATCTACAGCTTCGGTGATGCGCCCAACTACGGCGGGGTCGGTAGCCAGGACCCGGGCTACAGCGGGGCACTGCTGGGCCTGGCCATCCGGGCCGGTTCCTGAGGCGGCCAGGAGCGTCTTGTAGCCTGCCTCGCCTGTGGCCGAGGCGGAGGAAGTCGAAGAACTCCTGGAGGAGTTGCGTCGGACGGTCGAGGCCAGGCGAGCGCAGGGCTTCTACCCGGCCGGCCTGGAGGACGATCTGTCCGCCCACTTCCGGCGCATCGTCATGCACCGGAGCGCGCCGGATCTCAGCCGCCTGGATGCCAGCATGGAGCGTCTCCGGGCCGTTCCCGGGCTCAGCCCGGATCGGATCCCTTCCGACTCGGGCGTTCCCGGTGGACCGGCCCTGCACCGGGGACTGGCCCGATTGCTCGGCCGCCAGACCCAGGGGATCCTGGAACAGGTGGAGGAACTGGCCGCGGCGCTGCGGGCGGTGGCCGATGAGTTGTCCTGGGCGGTCCGCCAGGCCAGCACCCATGTGCACACCGATCTGATCGCCCAGATCGACACCCTGCAGGATCGCCTGTCCGCCCTGGAGCGCCAGCCGGCGGGTGACGCCGGGCCTATGGCGCTGGCCGAGCTCAGCCGCCGACTCGAGCGTCTCGAGACGGCCGAGGAGGCCAGGAAGTTCCGGCCCAGCTACTCGGCTGATGACTTCGAGTCCGCCTTCCGTGGCAGTGAGTACGACCTCAAGTCCCGCTACCGGGACCTGGCCGCCCGGCTGCTCGATTGCAGCCCGGTGCTCGACATCGGCTGTGGGCGTGGGGAGTTCATGGAACTGCTGGCTGAGGAGGGGGTGACCTCCTCGGGGATCGAGCTGGATGAGGAACTGGCCGAAGCCGGACGGCAGCGGGGCCTGGACATAAGCCCGGGGGACGGACTGCGGGATTTGGCGACCCGAGCCGACCAGTCCCTCGGCGGGCTGGTCCTCATCCAGGTGGTCGAGCACCTGACGGCGCCGGAGTTGCTGAACCTGGTCAGCCTGGCGGCGGACAAGCTCCGCCCGGGCGGCCGGGCGGTGATCGAAACGGTCAACCCACAGTCCCTGTATGTATTCGCCCGGGCCTTCTACCTCGACCCCACCCATGACCGGCCGGTGCATCCGGGATACCTGACCTTCCTCTTCCGACAGGCCGGGTTTACCGGGATAGAGATCGACTGGCGATCGCCCCCGCCGGCCGAGGAAGTGCTCCAGCCCGTGGGCGAGCCGGGCGCAGATGCCAACTACGAAAGGCTCAACCAGCTCCTCTTCGGTCCACAGGACTACGCCCTTATAGCCACCCGCTGATGCAGATCAACCAGGTGATGGTTTCGGCCCGTCCCGGGGACGCGGTCACGACCTCGGCCCTGGAGCTGAGAGGGCTTCTGCGTCGGATCGGCCGGTCCGAGATCTTCGCCCGCTACGTCCACGAGAGCCTTCATCATGATGTGTGGGAGCTCAAGGACTCGGACTGGCTTGCCTCGGAGAGCCCCGAGGACGACATGATCGTCTTCCATGCCTCCATAGGAGAACCGGCGGTCGATGCGTTTCTAGCCGGGAGGCCGGAGCGACTGGTCGTCTACTACCACAACATCTCCCCTCCCGAGCTCTTCTATGAATACGACCCCAACCTGGCCGGCCTGCTGGAAAGCGGGCGGCGGGAGTTGGTCCGACTGGCGGACCGGGCGACCATGGCCGTGGCCGTGTCTGAATACAACGCCGCTGAGTTGACGGCCATGGGTTACCGGAATGTCCGGGTGTCGCCACTCATCACCGATCCGCAGCGCCTGGCCGGCCTCGAGCCCCCGCCGGCCATGCAGCAATGGCTGGGGGCCCTGGAAGGGCCGGTCATCGTCTTCGTTGGACAGCTGCTGCCGCACAAGCGGCCTGACTTCCTGCTCGAGTCTTTCCATGTGCTGACCACCTACCTCCAACGACCCGCCACCCTGGTGCTGGTGGGGAATCACCGGCTGAGCCGGCTGTCGAAGGCCCTGGGGGACCTGACCCGGGAACTCAATCTCGACCGGGTCATCATGACGGGCGCGGTTACGGACCCCGAGCTGGCCGGATGGTACGGAAGGGCAGACGCCTTCGTGACAGCGAGCGAACACGAGGGGTTCTGCGTCCCGCCCCTGGAGGCCATGGCCCACGACGTGCCGGTGGTGGCCCGTCGCTTTGCTGCTCTGCCCGAGACGATCGGGGATGCCGGAGTCCTGCTCGACCCGGAGTCGGGACCGGTCCAGATGGCCGAGGCGATCTTCCGGGTGCTGACCGATGCAGCGTTGAGGGCCGAGCTGATCGAGCGCGGCCGCCGCCGCGTCCGGGCCTACGACGCGCTGGCGGCCCGGACCTCCCTGCTCCGCCACCTGGTGGAGGCGGCGGCGTGAGTCGACTCCGAGTCCTGATGGCTGTACAGCGTTACGGACGGGAGATCTCGGGGGGAGCCGAGCAGCTGTGCCGGGACTACGCGACCCAGCTGGTCGCCCGCGGGCACACCGTGGATGTCGTCACCACCCGGGCCTCGAGCTATGTGGATTGGGCCGACTCCTATCCCGAGGGCATCGACGTGATCGACGGTGTTCAGGTCCATCGCCTGTCGGTGGCCCGACCCCGGAACCACGAGGTCTTTGCCGGTCTCCAGGCCCGGGTGGTGGCCGGACCCGACCCCGTGCCGTGGTACCTGCAACGGGAGTGGATGCGCCAGCAGGGGCCCAACGTGCCCGAGCTGATCCCGTGGCTGCAAAGCCACGCCGCCGACTACGACGTCCGCGTCTTTTTCACCTACCTGTACGACACCACCTGGTCGGG
Organism: Acidimicrobiales bacterium; assembly: GCA_035533195.1. Lineage (GTDB taxonomy): Bacteria > Actinomycetota > Acidimicrobiia > Acidimicrobiales > JAJPHE01 > DAHUYE01. Next base: position 3,558 of record DATLUK010000322.1, read on the forward strand.
CCTGCCAGTGGCCGCCCACTACGGGCCCACCGTGTTCCATCCGACGGCCCATGACGAGCCACCCTTTCGCCTGTCTCTATTCGAGCCGCTGTTCCGACAGGCGGATGCCTTCGGCTTTTTGACCGCGGAGGAGATGGACCTGGTGCTCCGCCGCTTCCGGTTGCGGCCTCCCTGCGCCCTACTGGGCATCGGTGTGGACCAGGACGCTCAGGGGGATGCTGACTCCTTCCGCCGCCGCTACGGCCTGGAGGAGCGACCGTATCTGCTCTACATCGGGCGCATCGATCCCCACAAGGGCTCCGATGAGCTGTTCGACCAGTTCCTGGCCTACAAGCAGCGTCACCCCGGCCCGCTGGCACTGGTCTTCCTGGGACCGGCCATCAAGGAGTTGCCCGAGCATCCCGACGTCATAGTCACCGGGCACTTCGAGGATCAGGACCGCTGGGACGCTCTGGCCGGTTGCGTCGCCTATGTCAATCCGAGCTACTTCGAGAGCTTCTCCCGCACCCTCACCGAGGCCTGGGCTCTCGGGCGACCGGCTCTGGTGCAGGGTCACTGCGCCGTCCTGGAGGGCCAGGCCCGCCGGTCGGGAGGCGCCCTGCCGTACCGGGGGTTCGGGGAGTTCGAAGCGGCGGTGGAGCTTGTGATCGGCAACCCGTCGCTGGGCGACCGCCTCGGCCGGTCAGGCCGCCGTTACGTGGAAGCCCACTACCGCTGGGAAGAGGTGACCACCCGCTACGAGCGACTCCTCTTCCGGGCGGCCACCACCCGACCCCGGGCGGCGTGAGTCGCCTGAGCTGCGTGAGTTGCACCTACCCCAGGGACGGGGTAATGGCGCGGGGACGGGCCCGCCTCACCTTGGTGGCAAAGCGAGCCAGTTCGAGCATCTCCCTGTCTCCAGCGCTGTCCCCGTAGGCCCACACCGGCACCAGGTCCGGGGTGACCTGACGGCCGGCCATCCACTCGGACAGCCGCCTGGCCTTTTCCACTCCCCGGCAGTTGGCGCCCAGCAGCCGGCCGGTGAGCCGGCCGTCGGGCCCCGCCTCCAGCCGGGTACCCAGGACGTCATCGATGCCGAGGATGGAGGCCGCCGGGTCCAGGTAGATCTCGAGGGAGGCGGACACGATGACTGTGGCGTGTCCGGCCTCCCGGTGGCGACTAAGGAGGACGCGCATGGGCTTGCTGACCATGCCAGCCACTTCCTTGGCGTACTCGTTGGCCCCGGCTTCCACCTCGGCTGCCTCCCGGCCGGCCAGCACGGAGCGCACCAACTCGGATTTGATGGCGTCACGCCAGCCGGGAGTCGGTCGGACGGCCACGGCCCTCCATGACCGGGCGAAAGCGGCATTGACGGTCCGGGTGCCACCGATCAGGCGCAGGAATCCGACGAAGGAGTCCCTGGGCACCAGGGTTCCGTCGAAGTCGAAGGCGGCCACGCCGCGGGCGTCCCCAGCCATGTCAGACCCCTCCGGTCAGGCGAAGGGTCACCTTCAGAGGGGAAGGCGGCGGAAAACGGGAGTAGGGAGGTGCCGCAGCACCGCCATCACCAACCGCAGAGGCTTGGGAACCCAGACGGTGGCAGAGCCACCGCCGATGGCCCGCACCACGGCGTCGGCTACGGCATCGGCGTCGGTGGACAGCGGCGGTGGCTTGAGGCCAGCGGTCATCCTCGTGTGCACGAATCCGGGGCGGACCACGACCACATCCACGCCGCGGTCGGCCATGGAGGCGGACAGGCCCTGGTAGAAGGCATCCATACCCGCCTTGGAGGCGCCGTAGATGAAGTTGGAGCGCCGGGCCCGCTCACCCGCCACCGAGGACAGGGCGACCAGGACTCCGTGACCCTGGCCGGCCAGAGCGTCTGCGCACGCCACCCCGACCGATACCGCCGCGGTGGCATTCACCTGCATGACGGCGGCGGCGGCCACCGGATCGTGCTCATCGGAGAGCTGGTCGCCCAGAACGCCGAAGGCCACCAGCACCACATCGATGTCGCCTCCATTGAAGGCGCCGGCCACCATCCCGGCGTGGGAGGAGACATCCATGGCATCGAAGGAAATTGCTCGCAGGTCCGATACCCCTCGCTTCCTCAGGTCGGCCTCCACGTCGGCCAGCCGGTCCCGATCCCTGGCCGCCAGGACCATCCGGGAGGTCCCGGCGTCGGCCAGCTGGGCCAGTACCGCCCGGGCTATGTCCGACGTGGCTCCTACGGCAAGTATCGACTGAGGTCTTCCCAGGGCATCCTTCATAACCGCAGGGTATTCAACCCAGCGCCCGCTCCCGCCGGTTCCGACCCTGGTTGAGCGGGTGGGGGAGCGCCCTGCGGGTCGAGCAGGCGCAGGCGGCGGGCCAGGTCGGAGTTCATCACCCCCTGGGGATCGGCGGCCGAGCGGATCTGACGCCACTCCGCCAGGCGCGGGTACATGGCCTCGACCAGCTCGGGGCGCAGTCGGGAGTCCTTGGCCAGGTAGATCCGACCGCCCGTGGACACGACGGCGTCGTCCAACTCATCGAGGAGGGGAGCGAGGGCCGCCGGCCCAACCGGCATGTCCAGAGCAAGAGTCCAGCCCGGGCCGGGGAAGGAGAGGTGTCCGTCGTTGCCCGGACCGAAGCGCTTGAGCACCCCGACGAAGGAAGGGCAGCGGGCCGAGGCCAGCCGCTCGATGATCCGGCGCAGGGTCTCCTCGGACCCGAAGGGGATCAGGATCTGCCACTGCAGGAAGCCCCGGCGGCCATAGGCCCGGTTCCAGCCCTCGATCCCGTCCAGGGGATGGAAGAACTGGCCGATGGACTGGATGGCGCCGCGCTCGCGACGGGGGGCGCGGCGGTACCAGGCCTCGTTGAAGGCGGTGATGGTGGCGACGTTCAGCAGGCCACTCGGCGCCCACGGAGGTGCTGGCAGCGGCCGGCGGGGAGCGAAGGCCAGCGGGTCCTCGGCCGCGTCAGGAGCCAGCGCCTCCACCCCGGCGTGGTCACCCCGGGTGACGATGGAACGTCCCAGATGGGCGCCCCGGCTGAGGCAGTCGATCCAGCACACCGAATAGCGGAAGCGGTCGTCACCGTCGCTCATCACGGTCAGGGTCTCCTCGAGATCAGCAGTCCGTTCGGTGTCCACCGCCATGCGGCTGGTGGTCACTGGTGTGAGTGCGACCTCGGCGCTGAGCACCACACCGGTGAGGCCCATTCCCCCGGCGGTGGCCCAGAAGAGGGGATCGGGGGAGGAGAGCCTGCGGGCCCCGGTCGGCGTGATGAGACTCAGGCTGCGGACGTGGGACATGAAACTGCCGTCGACGTGGTGGTTCTT
>DATLUK010000323.1:0-2394 GCA_035533195.1 Acidimicrobiales bacterium
TGAAGGACAGGTGGTCGAACTGCGCTTTGCGGACATCGGGCACACCGGCCGGCACGGCGAAGGTGTCGACCCGATGGTTCCGGTACTCGAAGAAGGCAACCGTGTTGGCCTCCCCGAACTCGAAGAAGTAGTGACGGAAGCTGGGGCCGGCCAGGTCGGCTACCAGCCTGGCCCCCAGGACCCCGTGGTAGAAGCGCACGGTGGCGTCCATATCCGGAGTCACCAGAGCGAGGTGGTTGATGCCTCTCCAATGCGGGGTCTCGGTTGGGAGGTCTGACTGCTGGGCCATGGTCCAAGGGTAGTTCCCGACATTAGGGTTGAGGCGATGAGAGGGTTGACGCCTTGAGAGGGTTGACGCCTTGAGAGGGTTGAGGCCTTGAGCCGCTCCGTCGACACCAGCGAGCTGGCCGCTCAACTCGACCGCTACGGCAGCGCCGCCTTCCTGATCACCGGCGGGCCGGCCGGCGGCCCCCATGCCGTGTCGGTACGGGTGGCATGGGACGGGACGGCGCTGGCCACCCGGGCCGGGCGCACCAGCCGGGCCAACCTTGCAGACCGCCCGGAGGTAACCCTGCTCTGGCCCGCTCCGGAGGGAGCGGGTTCCGAGGGAGCCGGTTCCGAGGGAGCGGGCGCAGGCGGGCGGTCAGAGGACGAGGGTTACAGCCTCATCGTCGACGGCCACGCTCAGATGGTCCCGGGCACCGAGGATCAGTTGCGCATCCTGCCCACGGCGGCCGTCCTGCACCGCAGCCCCGCTCGTCAGGCCGAGGACCCGCCCGGCTCGGAATGTGTGGCCGTCCTGCGTCCCTCCACGGACTGACCGCCCGTCGGGCTCCCTACCCGGGTCGCGTTCCGAAGCCCCCATTAGGGTCAGGCCATGGCTTCAGACACCCGATTCTCCCTGGCCCCGATCGGAATCTGGACCGGCGCCCTCGATGCCGTGCCCGCCTCCCGAGCCCAGGAGTTGGCCGCCGAGCTGGAGGATCTCGGTTACGGCGCCATCTGGATACCCGAGGTGGCCGGGCGGGATGTCTTCGTCCAGCTGGCCCTGTTGCTCACGGCCACCGAGCGGATAGTCGGGGCCACCGGGATCGCCAACATCTGGGGCCGCGATGCCGTGGCGATGGCGGGAGCGGTCAAGGGGCTGACCGAGGCCTTCCCGGAGCGGATGCTCCTGGGACTCGGCGTCAGCCATCGCAACATCGTCAACGACCTCCGGGGCCACGACTACCGGCGTCCATTGGGCGCCATGGGCGCCTACCTCGATGCGATGGACGCCGCTCCCTACACGGCCGAGCGACCCACCACGCCGGTACGACGGGTCCTGGCCGCACTGGGGCCCAAGATGCTCGAGTTGGCCGGAACCCGGGTCGACGGCGCTCACCCCTACTTCGTCACCCCGGAACACACCGCCACCGCCCGGCAGGTGATGGGCCCGGAGGCGCTGCTCTGTCCCGAGCAGGCCGTCGTGCTCGAGACCGACGCGGGCCGGGCCAGAGAGGTCGGACGCGGCTATACGGCCATCTACCTGTCCCAGCCCAACTACGTGAACAACATGCTCCGCCTCGGCTGGCGGCAGGAGGATTTGGAGTCCGCCGGTACCGACGCCTTTGTCGACTCGCTGGTGGCGTGGGGGGACGAGTCAGCCATCCTCAAGCGGGTCCAGGAGCACTTCGACGCCGGAGCCGATCACGTCTGCGTCCAGGCCCTGGAGGCGGGGCGGCGCTCCGTGCCCGAAGAGCAGTGGAGGCGCCTTGCTCCCGCCCTCCTGGAAGGGGCCCGGGCCGACCGCTGATGGGACGATCAGCTGCTGCGGGGGATGTCCTTCCACGGGGCGTTGCGGGAGGGGTCCGGCTCCCGGGGGAGGCCCAGCACCCGATCGCCCAGGATGTTGCGCATGACCTCCGAAGTGCCGCCCTCGATGGTGTTGGCCCGGCTGCGTAGGAAGCCGCGCACCGAGCCCCCGGCCGGGGAGCCCTCACCCCAGGCCAAGGCGGATGATCCGAGCACATCGATGGCCAGGTTCTGAAGGCGCTGGTTGTGCTCAGCCTGGAACAACTTGGTGATTGAGCCCTCCGGACCGGCCGGACGGCCCGACTTCCGGGCCGCAGCCGAGCGGAAGTTGGTGATCTTGAGCACGCGACTCTCGATCATGGCCTGGACCAGCCGCTGGCGCAGGTTGGAATCCGACCACGCCCCGCTGGCCTTGGCCGCCGCCACCAGGGCGTCGACCGGTCCGCCGCCCACGTTGTCCCCGCCGCTGCTTCCGGCCCCGGACAGGGCGACCCGCTCGTTCATGAGGGTGGTGGTGGCCACGGCCCAACCCTCCCCCACCGGCCCGAGGCGGTGGGAGTCGGGGATGCGGACGTCGGTGAAGAAGACCTCGTTGAACTC
>DATLUK010000324.1:0-2373 GCA_035533195.1 Acidimicrobiales bacterium
CACGTGCTGGCCACGGTCATCTCCGTCAACGACCAGTGGGCGGTGGCCGACTGCGGGCTCAAGTCCCTCGGCATGGACCATGGAAACCCGACCGTGGTGGGAGGCTCGGTCTGGTTCTGCTCGGACGAGCACACCACCTTCTCCCCCGACTCGAAGCTGAGGGTGGGCGACCGGGTGAAGGTGGTCCCGGCCCACGTCGATCCCACCATCGCCTACCACGAGGCCATGCATATCGTGGATGGTGAAGAGGTGGCGGAGACCTGGCCGGTTGACCTCAGGGGTTGGTGATGCCGAGTTGGTCGGCCAGAGCGGCCAGAGCCCGCCCCCGATGTGAGATGGAGTTCTTCTCGGCCATGTCCATCTCGGCGAAGGTTCGGCCCCCCCCACCTTCCGGTGCGAACACCGGGTCGTAACCGAAGCCGGAACCTCCCCTGGCTTCAGTGGTGATCAGTCCCTCCACCGTGCCCTCCACGCTCAACTCGGAGCCGTCGGGATAGGCGATGGTCAGTACCGAGCGGAACCGGGCCCGCCGGTCAGCCCGACCCTCCATCTCCCGCAGCAGCTTGGCCACGTTGTCGGCATAAGTCGCTTCCGGGCCCGCCCAACGGGCCGAGTAGACGCCGGGCGCTCCTCCCAGGGCCACTATCTCCAGACCGGTGTCATCGGCCAGGGCCGCCTCCCCGGTGGCGTCACGCAGGGCCCGTGCCTTGAGGGTCGCGTTGCCCTCCAGGGTCGCCTCGGTCTCCTCCACCTCGGGCACCGACGCCGGCCGGGCCTGCAGGTCCACGCCGGACAGGGCCGCTCGGATCTCAGCCGCCTTGCTGGGATTCGCCGTGGCCAGGACCAACCGGGCCAACCGGGCCGGCCGGCCCGGTTGGACGGCACTGCCCCGGTCGGGCCGGTCCGCGCTCACTCCGGGCCGGTCGTCAGCCGCGGGCGGCCGGCGGCTCGGCCACCACCGCCGCCTGCATCTCGAGCAGCCGGCTGCATCCCTGTTCGGCCAGGCCCAGCAGTTGGTCCAGCTCGGAACGGCTGAAGGGAACGCCCTCGGCGGTGCCCTGCACCTCCACGAAGCGTCCGGTGGAGGTCATGACCACGTTCATGTCCACCTCGGCGCGGCTGTCCTCGGAGTACTCGAGGTCGAGCATCGGCACGGTGTCGATGACCCCGACAGAGACGGCCGCCAGGCCCTCTTTGATGGGATGGGCAGAGACGCGACCGGTCTGGCCCAACCGGGTGAAAGCGTCGTGGAGAGCGACCCAGGCGCCGCAGATGGAGGCCGTTCGGGTTCCTCCGTCCGCCTGCAGCACGTCGCAGTCCAGAACCACCTGCATCTCGCCCATTACCACCAGATCGGTGACGGCCCGCAGGGAGCGGCCGATCAGGCGCTGGATTTCCTGGGTCCGGCCCGACTGCTTGCCCTTGGCCGCCTCCCGGTCGACCCGCTCCGGGCTGGAGCCGGGCAGCATCGAATACTCGGCGGTCACCCACCCCTTGCCCGATCCCCGCATCCAGGGCGGCACCCGCTCGTCCACCGACGCCGTGCACAGGACCCGGGTACGCCCCATCGAAACCAGCACCGACCCGGCCGCGAACTCGGTGTAGTCCCTCTCGAAGGAGGCCGCCCGGAGATCGGCGGGCTCCCGGCCGTCCCGCCGGCTCACAGCTCGATCCTCATGCCTTCGGTGGCCACCTCGACGGGGGCACCGAAGGCGGCTTCGGCCTCGGTCCGGGAACGGTCCCTATCGACGCCGGGCTGGAGATGGGTCATGACCAGCCGGCCGGCGCCGGCGGCGCGGGCCGACACTCCCGCCTGACGCGCGCTCAAATGCTTCAAGGTGCCCTCTCTGTCCGCCAGGTAGGTGGCCTCGCATAGGGCGAGATCGAGTCCCTCACCGAGGGCTTCGAGGGACCACCCGGGTCCGGAGTCGGCAGAGTAACCGAGAGCCCGGTGGTCGCTGTCGAAGCGCATGGCCAGGGTTTCGGGACCATGGTCGGTGCGAAAGAAACGGACCGTCAGGCCGCCGATGATCACCCGGTCACCGTCGCCGATCTCGTTCCAGATGAAGGCGCCCGGCGGACCCCACATCCGCTCTCTGAGCCCCGCCGGAGCGTAGATGGGAACAGGTGGAAGCCGCAGCAGGTGGTGACAACCGACAGCGAAGCCCTCGATGTCCTGGTAATGGTCCGGGTGCTCATGGGAGATGATCACCGCGTCCACCGCCGAGAGGGCCGAGTGCAGCTGGAGGTTGGCCAGGCTGCCGGAGCCGGCGTCGACCCAGAGGCGGACACCGCCCCCCTCCACCAGGTAGCTGCTGCACGCCTGTCCCGGACCGGGATAACTGCCACTGCATCCGAGAACCGTCAAGCTCA
>DATLUK010000325.1:0-2808 GCA_035533195.1 Acidimicrobiales bacterium
CCAGGTTCCGGCTGGCCAACCAGTGGTCGTAGTGGCGCAGCCGGTCATCAACGGACTTGTCCAACAGGAGAGTGTTGAAGATGAAGGCCCGGGTGGACAACCCGGGGGCCAGTCCGGCGGTGACTGCATCGGCGGCGGCCCTGCGCTGGTCCCGGTCAGGGTGGCCGAGTGCCGAGAGAGCCTCCTCCAGGCCGGTCGTGCGGCCGGCCAGGTTCACTTCAATGGCCGAAGTGAGCTGGCTGAAGAGCCGGTTCCAAGCCGCCCGGCCGGTGACCGACTTCTCGGTCAGCACCTTCTCCTCGCTCTCGGACAAGACGTGGTCCCGGTTGCGGCGAGCATTCTGGAGATGGTGCCGGCAGAAGTCGATGCCGTCGGCGCTCAGCAGTTCAGCTACCCGTTCATCGCTGAGGGCGGCCCACTCGACCTCGAAGAAGACCAGCTGGGTGCTCACGGCCGTGACCCGTTCCTGGACCCGCTGAAGGAGAGCTCCCCGGGCCGGGTCGGCAGTGGCCGTGGCAAAACGGAGGGAGGCGTAGGCCTGGACCCGGCCGACCAGTTCCTCCAGCTCGGCCATCTCCTCCATGAAGGCCCGCAGTTCACCCTGGTCGAATGAAGCCACCTGACCTCGCCGGGAGGCCAGGCTGTCGGCCGCCTGGTCGGCCTGGTCGAGATATTCCTCGATGGCCTCCTCGTCCCGCCCGTTGAGCAGGTGAGATAGGTCCCAGGCCACCTGGGTGAGATCGGTCGTCGTCATGGGACCGGGAGCCTAAGGGCGGACCCGGCGATCAGAGGCGACCCATGCACGACTCCCGGTTCACCCAGCCGACCAGAAAGATCACCAGGAGCCTCGTAAGACAAGGAGGAGGTCGTTGGCCGGCGTCGAATTACAAGAAAGTCGGTTTGAACCGTTTGGGCCGACGCGGTTCGGTTGGTCGGCCTGGGAGATTCGGCGCAAGTCGGCACCCCGGCTGGTACGGCGAGGAGGGGACCAGATGGACGCACTCAAGGTATCGAGCAAGTCCAGTCCCAGTTCGGTCGCCGGCGCCATGGCCGGCGTGGTGCGCCAGCACGGCTCGGCCGAGGTGCAGGTGGTCGGGGCCGGCGCCCTCAACCAGGCCATCAAGGCCGTCGCCATCGCCCGGGGCTACCTGACTCCTTCCGGCATAGACCTGGTCTGTGTGCCGACCTTCGTGGACGTGGATATCGACGGGGAGAGCAGGACTGGCATCCGGCTCCTGATCGAGGACCGCAACGCGACGCACGCCCACATGACGGTGGACCTACGGGACCGGGCCGTGCCCGGCCTGTCCGCCGGCCACAGGCCCGGGTCGATCCAACCGATCCCGGCGGAGCACCCCGTCGCCTGACCCCTATCGTGGGGCGGTGGGCTTAACCAACCAGCGGTGCCCGGCGGGCGGCCGCCGAGATCACCGGTCGGACTACAGGTCTGGCGCCGCCGGGCGGCCGGGATGACCCGCCGCTTCATAGTCCGCACCTTCGGGTGTCAGATGAACGAGCATGACTCCGAGCGCATAGCCGGGTTGCTGGAGGCCGACGGACTGGAGGCCACCGATGACCTCGACGTCGCCGACGTCGTGGTCCTCAACACGTGCTGCATCCGGGAGAACGCCGATGAGAAGCTCTACGGGACTCTCGGCCACCTCAAGTCCCTTTCCGACCGCAAGCCGGACCTCAAGATCATGGTCGGGGGCTGCCTGGCCCAGAAGGACCGGGACCTGGTCAGGCAGAAGGCGCCGCACGTCGATGTCGTCTTCGGCACCCACAATGTCGGATCGGCGGCCGAACTCCTGCGCCGGGCTGACAGCACCGGGCCTCTGGTGGAGATCCTTGATGCCGCCGAGGAGCTGCCGTCGGCCCTGCCCAGCAAGCGCCGCAACTCCCACGCCGCCTGGCTGACCATCCAGGTCGGCTGCGACAACAACTGCGCCTTCTGCATCGTTCCATCAGTGCGCGGGCGTGAGATCAGCCGCCCCTTCGGTGAGATCGTGGCCGAGGCCCGCGCCCTGGCTGCCGCCGGCGTTCTGGAAGTAACCCTCCTCGGGCAGAACGTGAACTCCTACGGGCGCGACGTGACCCTCGCCCGGCGTGGCGTGCCGTCCGCCGAGTCGGATCAGGGCGATGGAGCCAGCGACCTCACGGCCATATTCCATGCCGGCTCGGCCTGGGTGGAAGAAGGGTCCCGGCGGGCGAGGCCGTTGTTTGCCGATCTGTTGCGGGCGGTCGGCGCCGTGGAAGGTATCCGCCGGGTGCGATATACCAGCCCCCATCCCAAGGACCTGCGGGAAGACGTCATGCGGGCCATGGCTGAGACCCCCGAGGTCTGCGAGCACCTCCACCTGCCCCTCCAGTCGGGCAGCGACGCCGTCCTGGCCGCCATGCACCGGGGGTACACGGCCGAGCGTTATCTGGACCGACTGCACCAGGCTCGCGGCATCGTCCCCGACCTGGCCGTGACCACCGACATCATCGTCGGCTTTCCCGGTGAGTCGGAGGCCGACTTCGATGCCACTCTCGAAGTGGTGGCCACCGCCGCTTATGACAGCGCCTATACGTTCATCTTCTCGCCGCGTCCGGGGACGGAGGCGGCCACCCGGCCCGAGCTGTTCATCTCCCCCGAGGTGATAGCCGAGCGCTTCAGCCGCCTCGAGGTGGTCGTGCAGCGCTCGGCCCTGGCCCGGCACCGGGACCGCATCGGCCGGGAGGAGGAGGTGGTGGTGGAGGGCCCGAGCAAGAAGGATCCGTCCCGCCTGACCGGGCGCACCCGTCAGAACAAGCTCGTGCACTTCG
>DATLUK010000326.1:0-13962 GCA_035533195.1 Acidimicrobiales bacterium
CCCCAGCGCCTCGACCGCCGACGCGACCAGTTCCCCCGGCGCCCGTCGGGCGAAGTCGAGGGCTGCTTCCTCGATGCCGGCCAAGTCGACCAGCCCGTCAATCTCGATGCCGACGCAGTGACTACGTTCCAGGACTGGCACGGGGCTCCTTCTGCTCTTTCGCAGGATCGGTTGGGGCCTCGTGCCTACCAGGCCAGAACTACACCCATGTCATTACTGTGCCTCGCTACCCATCTTTCCCGAAGGCGCCATCGCTCCGATGGGTCACCGCCTCGGGTTCAAGTCGGGCCCGTTTGTGCTGGCCATCCAGTCCGCCCGGGCGGTCCTGCCGGTGGCTATCCGTGGCGCCTCGGCCAGCCTGGCCCCCCGGGCCCAGCTGCGGTTGCGCCCCGGTCTCGTCACCGTCGAGGTGCTCGATCCCATCCCGGTAAGCGGCCTGGGTTTGGGCGATCGCAAGGCCCTGAGAGAAGCCACCCGCGGAGCCATTCTTGACGCCCTCGGCCCGGAAGACGGCGGTCGTGGACTGCCTCGCGGCCCCGATGTCCCGCCCTGCCCGCAGACTCACGCGGATCTCGCTGGACCACCCACTCGAGACGGGAACGTGGTGTCAGTTTCTTACATCCAAGCCGCGCCCGGCGCCGAATGATCCGAGTGAAAGACACCCGGCTGGCGAGCGGCCGGAAACTAAGGAGGAGGGCGCCATGACTGGACTAAGCCGAAGGGGATTCCTCGGCAAGGGCTCGCTGTCGGTGGCAGCCGCCGGACTGCTGGCCACCGCCCCGGCGGGGGCGATCTCGGCCCTCCTGGGCTCGGCGTCCGAAGCGCCGGCCGTCGAGGAAGAGACCGCCAACCTGGCCGATCTCGGTTCCGGGCTGGACGGTTCGGTGGTGGCCCACATCCGTGACATCGGCTCCGGGGAGATCAGTGTCTTCACCGGTGAGCGAGAAGTCGTCATCCGCGATCCCGCCATAGCCGCCCGCCTGTTACGCGCCGTCAGGTAACTCCGCCTTCATCAACCCAGCCAAAGGAGCCAGTCAGACATGTCATCTCATCGCGAAGCCCCCCAGATTTCCAAGGACCCGGTAGCCGACAGCACCGATCTGTATGCCTTCGTCTCCCCGGACAATCCCGAAACGGTGACCATCATCGCCAACTACATCCCGCTGCAGCCCCCGGCCAGCGGACCCAACTTCTACGAATTCGGTGACGATGTGCTCTACGCCATCAACATCGATAACAACGGTGACGGCATAGCCGACATCTCCTACCTGTTCCGTTTCACCACCGAGATCGGCAACGTCAACACCTTCCTTTACAACACCGGTCCCATCCAGTCCATAACCGATTCGCACTTCAACCGGCGCCAGACCTATTCGGTCACCAAGTACGAGCGGGGGCTGCCCAAGGTGTGGTCGGGCATCCCCTGTCCGCCCTGCAACATCGGCCCACTCTCCACTCCCAATTACGGAAACCTGGCCGGAGCCGCCATCACCACCCTGTCCAGTGGCGAACTGGTCTTTGCCGGACAGCGAGCCGAGGGCTTCTACGTGGACTTGGGCGCCATATTCGATCTGGGAGATCTGCGGCCCTTCGAGCAGCTGCACAACACCTTCGGGCTGAACGTGCCCGAGCTGGCCAAGCCGGCTCCGGGTCTCAACGCCACCAAGTCGGTGAACGTCCACACCATCGCCCTCCAGATCCCCAAGACCGCCCTCACCTCGGACGGCTCGAACCCCACCGTGGTCGGCGCCCGCAGCTCGTCCATCGGCGTATGGACCACGGCATCCCGCCAAGCCGTCCGGATGGTGGCCGCCAACCGCGGCGCAGGCGAGGACACCGGACCGTGGGTGCAGGTCTCCCGGCTGGCCAACCCCCTAGTCAACGAAGTGCTCATACCCATGGGCCTCAAGGACTACTGGAACTCGGTCGACCCCAGCGGGGACAAGCAGTTCGCCATCCACTACGCCCGGCCCGAGCTGGGCGACCTCTTGCCCGTTCTCTACCCGTCGGCCTTCCCCAATCTGAATGCCCTCAACGGCAGGGGGACAGCTCGCGCCGACCTCGAGGCCATCCTCCTGACTGGGATCCCGGCCGGCATCATCCCTGGCTTCCAGAACTACCTGGGCCCAACCCAGGCGGACACCCTCAAGCTGAACATGGCCGTTGCGCCTTCCTCCAGCCCCAATAATCTGGGCCTGCTGGGCGGGGACCTGGCCGGCTTCCCGAACGGCCGCCGGGTGTTCGACGACGTCGTCACTATCGAACTGCGGGCCATAGCCGGTGTCACCTATGCACTGGTGGACAAGTCCTACACGCCCGATCAGGCGGCGGGTGAGGTCACCGACGGGCTCACCTCCTCGGCCACCGATACCACGGCCATGGGTACGGCCAACTACCTGTCCCGTTTCCCCTATCTGGGAACGCCTTATGCCGGCTTCGACATCCCGTCCGATGATTCTCCGGCCATGGCCAGTACCTACTGATGGCCATGACCGACCATGACCGGCAGACCGAGGAGGCTTCCTGGCCGCCCAGCTATCCGGCCTCGGTGGTTGTCGAGGTCGGTCCTGGTCGAGGGGCGCTCGTGCTCTATGGCTCTCAAGAGCTCCTGGGGACGGAGGTCGAGATCTGCCCTGTCTCGGACCCGGCCATCAGGACACACACCGCCATCCGGGAGAGACATCTCCCGGATGGCGTCGTGTGCGCTGCTCTGTTCGGCACCTTGCCGGTCGGCCTCTACAAGGTGACGGGCGCCGACCAGCTGATCTGGGTGGTCGAAGGCATCGTCTCTGAGGGCATCCTCGACCAGCGAGGCTAGCCAGCCATGGAGGTTACGGCATGGATGGCCCGCGCTCGGTGCCGGGACCTGCAACCTTCGGTGTTCTTTCCGAACGACTCCGTGGCCATGGAGGCGGCGCAGAAAATCTGCCTGCTTTGTCCGGTCGCCAGTGACTGTCTCGAATACGCTTTGGCCAACAGGATCAACCACGGTGTCTGGGGTGGGGCCTCCGAACGGGCGCGCCGACGCATGGCTCAATCCCGCCGAAACGCGGCCGGCCGCCTGGCCACTGCATCCGCTGTGGTCCCGAGACCATAATTCGGCCATCGGGATGAGTCGCGAGCGAAGGAGGAATGCAGCACACGAAGGCTCGGGCCGACCTCGTGTTGTACTTCGCCTACCTCGGAGCCCAGTAGGTCGGCCGCCTCTCTATCTTTGAAACCGCCTAGCAGCAGCGCAGGAGCCTGATTGGACGGTGGCGCGGCTGCCGTCTGAACCCGGTGGTGCCCGGCGCTGTCGGGGGGGCAGGACGACTCGTGAGTAAGACAACTCCAGGTCTCGCAAGCTGGGACAGATCGATCCTTCCTGAGCCTGGCCCTCACCGCGCTCACGGTTTGGGCCTCTGCCGTCTGGCGATCTCCCGAACTCAGGTAGCTCAGCCAATATAGACCGGCGGTGAGCTGGGCCACGCCAGCCCATCAGGTGGTGGGTCGGACACGATCATGGTGATGCCGCCCCTGCTGGCGGAGGCCGCCGACTGCGAGGTGTATCGGCTCCAGAGGTCCCGCTCGGTCTCCGGGTCGAGGGCCGCTGTGGGTTCGTCCAGCACCAGGCCCCAGCAAAAGCAGCGAGCGGCGGCTCGGCCGAGTGAGACCGGCTGCCACTGCCCGACCGAGAGCTCCGCCCCGGGGGCGTAGCGAAGGCCCAGCACCCCGTCCAGGCCACCAGCCCGATCGAAAGCCGCTCCCGCTCCGGCCGAGTCGATGGCTTCTCGGATGCTCGGATCGGGGAGGAAGCTCAAGGCGAGGAAGACCTTCCTCAACCGAGGAGAGGTTGCCGACCCGCCACCGACTCGCGAAGGCTGGGCTCGGGCGGGAGAAGTCCTGGAAGTAGGCCGAGACCCGGACCCTCCAGGCGTCGATGTCCGACTCAGCCAGGTCCATCCCGTCGATCTCCATCCGGCCGCTGTCGGTGGGCACAGCCCGCATAACAGCGGCACCAGGTGTGACCGGTCTCGGCCTCCACCAGGGTCAGCTGGTCGGACCGGGCTATGGTCAGGACCCCCTGCGGGCTGACCAGCCGAACCTCGGCGAAGCCGGCTGGCGGTGCGCTCAGGAAGCCCGGCTGGCGACAGTGAGGCGGCGGGCATGCTCGTTTCCGTAGTTTTCGCTGAAAAGTGCAGCCGAGCGGCCGGTGGAATGGACGGTGGAACGTTCCTCCGCCTCCAGCCCGACCACCCGCGCCCCCAACCCGGTCAGGGTGGCGGCGGAGGAGGCCCCGGTGGCAATTCCGGCCCCGACGATCGACGTCGAAGGAGGCCCCATTCAAGTCCGCGAGACGGGGGGCACTCCTGAGTGGGGGCCGGTCATGATGGCGATGGCAGGGCGGCGGGAACCGCCCTCCACATCCGTCCGAGCCGCGGCAACGAAGTCAAAGGTGAGCACAGACCGGAATAGCCCAGCGCGGAATCAGACATGAGTGCTGGCGCGAGCTCCTGGCGCGGCGTAACCATCGCCCTGCGCCTGGCGGCGGCGGCTGCGCTGGGGGCCAGCGCGGCCATCCACATCCATCTCTGGGACGCCGGGTACCGCCATATCCCCACCATCGGGCCGCTATTCCTTCTCCAGGCCATAGTCGGGGCCCTGTTGGCTTTGGCCGTCCTGGCCGTGCCTCCGCCCTGGTCGGCCCTGGCCGGGCTGGCCGGAGCCGGCTTCTTGTTCTCCACCGTCGCCGGGCTGATCCTGTCCGTCGAGGTCGGCCTGTTCGGGTTCAAGGACAGCTTCTCGGCCCCGTATGCCAAGGCCTCCCTGGCCGTCGAAGTCTTCGGGGCCGTTCTGGGGCTGGCTTCGGGAGGCTGGGCGCTCAGGACCCATCCGTTCAAAAGCGCCGGCCCCTCGGCCGGATCAAAGGAGAAAGCCAAATGAACCGAATCGGACGACTGACGGTGGCCGCCGGGCTCAGCGCCGGACTCGCCTTGGGCCTCACCGCCTGTGGAGGCGGGTCCAGCACCAAGGCCAGCTCGGCGTCGGGGACGGCAGGTGCGGCCGCATCCGGCGGGGACACCATCGTCATCAAGAACTTCGAGTTCATGCCGATGTCCATGACGGCCAAGGCCGGGGCGACGGTGTCGGTTCACAATGAGGACAGCACCACCCACACCCTCAACGCCACCAACGGGGCCTTCACCACTGGCGATATCGGCCCGGGGGCCACCAAGACCTTCACGGTCCCGTCCAAGGCGGGGAAGTACAGCTACGACTGCCAGATCCACCAGTACATGACCGGCACCCTCACGGTGACCGGCTGACCGCTGACCAGGGCGGGATGGGCCGACCGGGCCCGAATCTTTGGTCCAAAGGGCATCCAACCCGGCCCCGGTTCCGTATTAGAGCTACCGGCCCCCCCGTGGGTTCGATAAAGGAGATATGAGCTGTGAGCGTTGACGAGCACGCTCTCGGTGAGCTGATGGAGGAGTCGGCCGATCTACAGGTCGATGCCATGCATCAGTCAACCGAGGCACTAAGCGAGATGGTGGAGGTCGGCCACGACCGCCGCCGCTCTGGGGACATAGATCCGGAGCATGACATGGCTGCCGCCGCCCGGCGGCAGGAACTGATGAGGAAGTCCCTGCTCGGCGTAGGGACCCTGGCCGCAGCCGGTTTCGGTGCGGCCGTCCTCGGACTGTTCGACACCCCGGCCTTTGCCGATTCGGCTAGTGACGTCCAGATGCTGCAGACGGCCGCCAGCCTCGAGAACCTGGCGGTGGCCACCTACCAGACGGCCCTGACCCTGCCCTTCATCGGGGGCAGCTCGGCCAATGGCGTAGTGAAGGCTTTCGCTACCACCACCCTGGCCCAGCACACCCAGCACGGACAGGCTTTCAACGCCGCCGCCCAGCAACTGGGGGGCAAGGCGCAGACCGCTGCCGATCCCAAGTACGCGGCGGTGGTCAAGGCGGCGGTGCCGACCATCAAGGGCCCGGCCGACGTGGTCGGCCTGGCCATCAAGTTGGAGACGGTAGCGGCGGAGACCTATGTGGCCGACGTATCCGCCTTCAGCGACCTCAACGCCAAGAAGGTAACGGCCAGCATCATGGGCGTCGAGGCCCAGCATGTCTCGATCCTCCTGGCCGTCCAGGCCCTGTTGGCCGCCAATGCCCCCCAGCTCATCGCCCTGCCACCGAATCTGTCGGCTCTGCCGGGCGCGGCCGGGAGCATCGGTTTCCCCAACGCCTTCTATCAGACCGACATGGCCAGTCCGGCCAGCGAAGGAGCAGTGTCATGAGGATCCTCCGGAGGAACACCGACCAGATAGCCATCAGCGAGACGGAGCTGTTGGCTCTGACCGCCGACATGGAGGAGCGTCACCGCGAGACTCTTCCGAAGATGCACGCGGCCGTGGCCGAGTACATCGAGGGCGAAGGAGCGGCGGAACGCAGCCGGGTGAGCCGGCGCGGCTTCTTGGCCGGCGGCGGAGTCGTAGTGGTGGGCGGTGCATTGCTGGCCGCGTGCGCGTCGAGCAGCACCAAGTCCGCCACCGCCACCACCACGGCGTCGGGGGGCGGGTCCAACGCCCCGGTCGACGTGCAGGCCGGGGCTATGGCCGCCAGCCTGGAGAACCTGGCTGTCTTCGCCTACGGGGCCGGCATCTCGGCCGCTACCGCCGGCAAGCTGGGAACCATCCCCCCGGCAGTGGTGACCTTCGCCACCACGGCCAAGGCTCAGCACCAGGATCACGCCAATGCCTGGAACGCCATTGTGAGCGGGGCCGGCTACCAGAAGGTGACCACTACCGATCCGGCCCTGACCTCGACCGTCCAGTCGGACTTCGCCCAGGTGAAGGATGCCGGCGGCCTGGCCAAGCTGGCGCTCACGCTGGAGGACATTGCCGCCGCCACCTACCTCAACGCCATTGGGGTCCTGTCCAGTAAGCAGGCCATCTCCACCGCCGCCACCATCCAGCCGGTCGAGATGCAGCACGCCGCCATCCTCAACTTCGTGCTGGGGACCTATCCGGTGCCAAACGCCTTTGCCATGACCACCGGCGCCCGTCCGGTCACGGACTACAGCGTCCAGAAGGGCTGAACCTCCGGCGCCCCTGGCGCCGGGAACTCACCGCTGACCGGGCCCAACTACTCGTTCAGCGGGCACGGATATTCCGAGGACGGAAACACCCGCCGCCAGCGGCGCCGGCGGGTGTTTCCGCACCCGGCCACCACAACCGTCCCACCTGACCCCACCACCACCTCCGCGGGAGACCGTTCCACATGGCTCTGACCACCGTCCTCCGTCGTAGACCGGCCCGTCCGGCCGGAGGGGTGATGTCCCTTTCCGAACACCTGGGGGAGCTGCGCCGGCGCCTGGTCGTCTCGTCTCTGGCCGTCAGCGCCGGCGGGGTGGTGGCCTTCATCTTCTACGGCAGTCTCCTGGCCTTTTTCCTTCGTCCCTATTGCGGCATGGTCGGGTCTCACCCCTGTGATCTATATGTGACCAGTCCGCTGGACGGCGTTTCCCTCCGTTTCAAGATGGCGGCCTACGGCGGTTTGATGCTGGCCCTGCCGGTGGTTCTCTGGCAGGTCTGGCGTTTCATCACCCCGGGCCTGGAAAAGAAGGAGCGCCGTTACGCGGTTCCCTTCGTTCTCGCCTCCATGGTCGTGTTCGGATTCGGCGCCTTCGTGGCCTGGATCACCTTTCCCCACGCCCTGCGCTGGCTGGGCGGCATCGGGGGTCCGCACCTGCAGGCTCTCTACAACCCCGCCAGCTACCTAAGCCTGATCCTGGCCCTCATGGTGGTATTCGGCATCGCCTTGGAGGTTCCGGTGATTCTGGTGGCCCTGGAGGCGGCCGGTGTCGTGAAGCCGGAATGGCTGGCGGCCCGGCGGCGCTGGGCCATCGTGATCATCACCGCCTTCTCAGCCATCGGTACGCCCAGCTCGGACCCGTTCTCGATGCTGGCTCTGGCCGTCCCGATGTATGTCTTCTATGAGGTTTCCATTCTGATCGGCAAGCTTCTGCGCCGGTAGTCACATCCATGGCACCCGCGGTGCCGAATGACAACAGAGCGAGGACGCGGCGGCGTCTTCGATCCCAATCCAAGAAAAAGAAAGCGAGTCCCCAACATGATCGTTGCCAACATCCTCGGACCGGACATGGGCATCATCGCCATTGTTCTCCTTCTCCTCTTCGGCGGGTCCCAGCTGCCGAAGCTGGCCCGCTCGCTCGGGTCGGCGTCCCACGAGTTCCGCAAGGGCACCGAGGAGGGCGGCACTCTGGCCCCGGTCGAAGTCGCTCCCGTCTCCACCAACCACTCGGCTTCCGCCATCACCGCCGGCTGAAGCGGTGGACCTCTTCTCCCCCAAGTTTCTGCTCGTGGGCGTGGTCGCCCTGATCGTCCTGGGCCCGGAACGACTGCCGGCGGCGGCCCGCACCATTGGGGCCCTGCTGGCCGACTATCGCCGGGTCAGCGCCGACCTGCGGTCCCGGGCCTCCGAGGCGGTAGATTCCGCCGGCCTGCGCCAGCCTCTCGAGGAGTTGCGCCGGCCCTTCGAGGAGATGCGCCGCCCGCTGCAGGAACTGCGCCAACCCGTGGGCGAGGCAGTGGCGGCGTGGTCATCCATGCAGGCCCCCACTCCTTTGGACGGAGCGCCCGCTACAGGGGTCCCGGCGCCGGTCGGCGCAGGCTGGGCGGTCTGGGACGGTTCGACGGTGGACCCGACCGCCCGCCGTTGCGCCCCGGAGGCGGAATCGCTTGAGGGCCGGGTACCCGAGCCGGCGTAGGAAGAGGCGGCCAGGGTCCGCTCAATGGCCAGCAACTCGATGAGGGTCGGCAACTTCTCCATCCAGGCGCCGGAGCCCTTCTCCAGGGCGGCGTCGGGAGGGGGACTCTTCTTGGACACCCAGGTGTCTCCGGATAGGCCATGACATCGGTGTGAGGGCAGCTCTGGTCTTGATCAGAGCCAGGGCACCTCCATCCATGACCGGCATGGTCATGTCGAGAATGACGCTGTGGGGCTGGAGGGCGACGCCCATCTCCACGGCCGGGGCACCGTCCACGGGTTCCCGACCACCTCGAAGTCGGGGGAGTCCTCCAGCAGGATTTGGAGCATCCGGCGAAAGGAGGCGTCGCCGTCCGCCAGCAGCACCCTCCGCGGGGACCCATCCATCGGGTTGGGTTGTCTTCCATGGTCAGGACCTCGCGGGCAGATGGGGAGCTATGGATGTCGTCGGCACATCGCCCCCATTCGGTACTCGCAGCTGGAACCACAACGGACCGCGTCCAAGGTCACCTTCGAGTCCCAGCTCGTGGGCCAGCACCTCCAGATCCGGAAGTTGAGTCGAGGCGGCGGGCGCACGGCATCGACCGCCTTTTCTGATACTCATGGTCCCCTATGAGGCGCGGGGGAGATTCCAATCCGGAACACCCGGTGGCGGCGAATAAAGGTCGAATGGGCCCCGATCTGCAGACTCTCAGCGACCCCGCCCTGGTGGTGGCCATCGGCCGCTGGCGCCCCGATGCGCTGGCCGAGGCCTACCGCCGCCACGGAGGCGCCGTTTTCTCCCTGGCCCAACGGGTCTTGGGGGACCGGGCCCGGGCCGAGGATGTGACCCAGACCGTCTTCACCTCGTTATGGGAGTCGGCCGACCGGTTCGACCCCGAACGGGGCTCGCTCCGGGTCTTCCTCCTCACCATGGGCCACCGACGGGCCATCGACATGATCAGGTCCGACGGCCGGCGCCGGGTCCGGGAGGAGCGGCTGGCCTCCCAGGCCGAGGCTCCCTACGATCTCGAGCGCGAGGTCTGGGATATCACCGTGGCCGATCAGCTTCGCCAGGCTCTGGGCGGTCTGTCCGAAGGGGAGCGCCAGGCCATCGGTATGGCTTACTTCGGCGGCCATACCTATCGGGAGGTGGCTGAGTTGCTGGGCCAGCCGGAAGGCACCGTGAAGACCCGGATCCGCAACGGCCTGCAGCGCCTGCGTATCGCCCTGGCCGAGACCGGAGTAGAGGTCTCGTGACCGAGCACGAGTCGGACATGCACGAGTCCATGCGGGACCTGGTGGCCGTCTACGCCCTGGATGCTCTGGAGGAATCCGAGGTCATCCAGGTGGAGGACCACCTGCGTGACTGTCCTCGTTGCCGTGACGAGTTGGCGGCCTACCGGGAGACGGCGGCCCTGCTGGCCTATGCCGGCACTCCGGCGCCCCAGGGAATCTGGGAGAAGATCTCCGGAGAGATCGGAGACGCCGGGACCCATCCCGCTCCGAAGCTCAGCCTCATGATCGGCGGTCAGAAGCGGCCGGCCCGGACCTGGGCCCTGCGGGCCGCCGCTGCTGCCGCCGTGGTTGTCCTGGCCGGGACCGGGCTCAAGATCAGCCATCAGGACAACCGGATCAATCAACTGACCTCCGCGCTGGCCGATCAGAGCCTGCTCCGACAGGCCACGGCCGTAGCCCTGGACCCGGCAGCCAAGCGTCTGGCGCTCACCAGCCCCAGCGGCCAGACCCAGGCCACCGCCGCCGTACTGCCCGATGGGACCGGCTACGTGGTCTCCGAAGCCATGCCCGCTCTGCCGGCCGGCCGGACCTACCAGCTCTGGTCGATCGTGTCGGGGCGGGCCATTTCGGCGGGCCTGATGGGATCACACCCCGGCGTTACCGAGTTCCGCCTGGCTGACCAGGCCAGCACTCTGGCCGTCACGGTGGAGCCGGCTGGTGGATCGGCCCGGCCGACTTCCGAGCCGGTCGCCTCCGGCTCGGTCTGAGCTTCCGCCGGAGAGCGCCGCTGAGCCACGCTATGGCGCCGACCGAAGTGCGCGGGCCGGTCGGGCGAGGGGACCCCTGTCCGTTCAGGCCGGCGCGCCCCGAGTTCGTAGAGAGCGGCTGCCTCGGCCCGGTCCCTGATGGTCCCTCTGAGTGAGGACGACCGTTTCCCCCGAGCCGATCGGTTCCAGGCAGTGGACTTCCACCGGGCCTGCCCGCCGCCAGCCGGGCGCCGGGGCAGGACGGCGGCCGATCCCCGGATGGCCACCGGCAGGACTGTCGCCCCCATCTCCGGGCCACTTCGAAGGCCCCGATTTTGAACCGCACACGGCCTTCACCCGGCAAGGCTCCTTCGGGGATTACAACCAGGGTGCCCGTCAGCCCGGCAGCCACCAGCTCGTCGACTTGCTGACGGCCGCGGCCCGGTCGCTTCCGGTCGATGGGAATGCAGCCCATGGCCCTCAAAGCCGGGACCAACGGCGGCGGCACGCATCACGTTCGAGCAGCTGGCCGAGCACTGGCTCGACAGCAACCCTCGCAAGTGACCGACCACCCGCCAGCGCGACGCCGACGTCCTGCGCGTCCATCTGGTTCCCCTCATCGGGCCACTACCAGCGGGGTGCATCCTTCCCGCCCACATCCGCCAGGTGGTCGAGACCATGATCGAACGGGGCCTGGCGGGCAGCACCGTGCGCACCAACTATGGGGTGCTCCGTGCCATATTCGGCTGGGCTGTCGAGAACGACCTCCTCGCCCGTTCGCCATGCCGAGGGATCCGCCTCCCAGAGATCGTGGCGAGTCACCGGCCCGTCGTATCGGCCGAAGACATCTTCCGGCTGGCCGACGCCATGCGGACCGACTACCGGGTGGCGAGCCTGCTCGGAGCACTCGGGCTCCGAACAGGCCGAAGCCTTCGATCTCCGGGTGGGTTCGATCGACTTCCTTCGCAAGACGCTGACCGTGGACGCCACCATCAACGAGGTGGCCGGCCAGTTGATCGAAGGACGCGGCAAGACGGCCAACGCCAACCGCACGATCACGATGCCGACCTACATCCTCGACCGCTGCGGACAAACTCGACCAATTGTTCGCGTCCGCTTGTGGTGCAGATGTGGTGCAGGGTCCTGCGAACAGCAAATCTGACGCGAGCTGAAGAGGCAGAAAGTGCCCGTGACCAGGGACTGTGTTCGGTGGAGGTGAGCGGATTTGAACCGCCGACTTCCACGTTGCGAACGTGGCGCTCTGCCGAACTGAGCTACACCCCCGAAGGTCGGGCCAGGATAGCCGAGGCCCCGGTCAGCTCCTCCGGGCTCCCGCCGGCTACGACAGTGGCGCCCCCGGCGTGGACCGGGGCGAAATACGCCGGACAGCGGGTCAACCCACCTATACCCTCGCCCGGTGCGCCTGCTCCGCTCGCGACCGTTCGCCCTGCTCTTCGCCGGTAGCGCCCTCAACGCCATCGGAAGCTGGGCGACGCTCATCGCCATGTGGGGCTTCGCCACCTACCGGTTCCATGCCCATGCCTCCACAATCGCTCTGATCGGCCTGGCCTGGGCCGCCCCGGCCGCCCTGCTCACGCCCCTCGCCGGGGTGCCGATCGACCGCCTCGGACCCCGCCGGATCCTGGTGTGGACCTACCTGGCTGGCTCGGCCACCAGCCTGGCCATGGCCTGGGCCGGCAGCCTCCGAGTCCTCATCCTCCTCGGCCTGCTCCAGGGCGTTGGTGAGTCCTTCGCCCGTCCTGCCGCCGGCGCCCTGCCCCCGCGGCTGGTGGAGGATCAGGACCTGCTGGCCGCCAATGCACTACTCGGTTCGGCCCAGCAGTCGGCCATCGTGTTCGGGCCCATGGTGGCCGCCGCCGCCATCGCCCTGGCCGGGCTGCGGGCCGCCTTCATCGTCGATGCCGTCACCTTCTGGATCGGCGCCGCCGCCCTCATGGCCGTCCGCCCCCGTCCTCTCACTGCCCGGACGGAACGACCGCCCACCCTTCGGGCCGAGCTCTCCGAGGGCCTGCGCGTAATTCGCCAGGCGCCGGTGGCCCGCTTCGTGCTCGCCTTGTCTCTGGCCGTGTTCCTCACCTGGGGGACCTTCCTGGTCATCGAGCCCCTGTACGCCCGCCAAGTGCTGCACCAGTCCGCCACCGTCTTCGCGCTGCTGCAGATGGCCTTCGGTGTGGGTCTGGTCGCCACCGGCCTGACCCTGCCCCACCTGGGCAAACGGGTGGTCGGGACGCGCTCGCTGGCGGCCAGCGTCATGTTGTCCGGTCTGGCCGCGGCGACCTACATCGGAACCCATCTGCTGGTGGTGGCCTTCATCGGTGTATTCCTCTGGGGCGTCGACGTCGGCTTCTACTTCGCCCCGGCCCAGACACTGCTTCAGCGGGCCACACCGATGTCGGCTCACGGTCGGGTGATGGGGCTGTTCGGTGCCCTCAACTCTTGGGCCAATGTCATCGCACTGCCGTTGGCGGCAGTGCTGGCCAGTGCCGAGGGGCCGCGCTTCGCTGGCCTGGTTATCTCGGCGGTGGCGGTGCTGGCCGGCGTAGCGGGACTGATCCTCCGACCCGCCGACGTTGTTGCGCCAACGGAAACAGCACCAGAGCCGGGACCGGTCCTGGTTATCTGATCAGTGGGACCTCGAGCCGCTTCCGGCAGGAACTCAGTTGGTGGCGGACCGGCGCAGGAACAGCCCTGGGTCCACGGCCGGGACCGCCGGTCCCATCGAGACGGCACCGGGCAGGAAGGTGAGCTTCATATCCCGTTCGGCGGCGGCGTTGCGCATGCGGATGAGCATGCCCACGTATCCGAACAGCATAAGTACCGACACCGCCGCCACTGCCAGCACCACGTGAAGGCCGGGCATAGCCCCGAGAGCCAAGAAGAGAACGCTGGTAGCCAGCAGTCCGAGCAGCACATTGCGCCGGCGCCGCAGGGTCTCGCTCCGATTGGCCCGGACTGAGGCGTTCGCTCGCCTGGTGACGGGAAGTCCCGGCGCATAGGGAGGAACCTGGCGGGCCATGCGAGTGTGAGCCGGAGCGATCACGCTTGGCCCGGTGCGCTGCAGCACGCCGAGATGGCGTCGGAAGTCACCCACCGAGTCGCTGCGACGGGTCTCAACTCCCCGCCGCAACAGCGGTGGCACCAACACGGCCAACCAGACAACTGCCAACAAACTCAGGACCACGATGGTCAAGCTCCTCGACCTA
>DATLUK010000327.1:0-7449 GCA_035533195.1 Acidimicrobiales bacterium
CTGGGTGTGGAAGCTGAGCTTCACCCCGTCGGCCCGCATCTGGGCCACATCAGCGGGTATGGCCGGCTCGGGGCCGGAGACGGTGTAGTTGGTCCCGTCGGACAGCTGCCCGGTGATGACGCCGGTGTCGTTGGACACGTCGGCCGACTTGACCTGATGGCCGGAAACGTCGGTCAGGTACTGGGTGTAGGTGAGCTGGGTCTTGGGCTGGTGGGAGAAGACGCCGGGCAGGATGAAGGCCGCCGCCACCAGGGCGAAGAGGACGAGGACGGCCCAACGCCAATTCTGGTCGGGGGCTCCCCCGACCCCTAGGCCGGGGCGGTCGCTACGGCCCGGTCTCGGATCCTGGGGCTGGGGGCTCATGGTTCAATGCTAAACGCCACCGTCCCCCCTCTGGCTCTCCCCGCTAGGTAGCGTGATCGGGCAATGGATAGGCGGCTCTTTTGTGTTCGGCCCATGTGCGGTACAAGCGCGGCGGCCACGCTCTACTACGACTACGAGGCGCGCACGGCCTGGCTGGATTCCATGAGCCCCGACCCGGTCCCCGGGACCTGGGCGGTCTGCGCCAGCCATGCCGACACCCTGCGGGTGCCCTCGGGCTGGCGTCTCATCGATCAGCGGGCGCCGGCCCCGGCCGGGACGGTGGCGGCCATGTCGGCTCTGGCCCTGTCGGTCCCCTCGGCGCCGATAGGCAGGAGCGAGCAGGGCTACCGGCCCCCTTTGGCCGTTTGACCGACCCGGCCGGGCGGCCGGGTCGACCGGGCCGGTGGAGCCTGGGCCTGCCGATTTTCGGATTTGGCGCCGGCCTACTGGTGGCCCTGGTGGCCGAGAGCATCTGGATCAACGCCCACCATGGCCAGACCAACAGCCTGGGCGTGGTGGTCTGCTCCACCGTGGGCCTATGGGTGGGTCTGGGCGGTTCGGCCCTCTACGCCAGCCGCACCGAAGGCAGTTCCAGCCTGGTCCGTGACTTCGGCCTTCGCTTCGCCTGGCTCGACCCGTTCCTGGGCGGCCCCGTGGGGGTGGCCGCCCAGCTAGCCATTATCCCCGTGGTCGATGTCGGGTACAGAGCCTCGGGAGTTTCCCAGAGCACCCTCGACAAGATGGGCCAGCCGGCCCAGACCATCACCGGGCTGGCCCACGGCTGGGGCGATGTGGTGCTGATCCTGGTGGTAGTGGTCGGGGCTCCGGTGGTCGAGGAACTCTTCTTCCGGGGCCTGCTCCTGCGTTCCCTCCAGGCCCGTATCGGATCGGTCGGAGCGGTCATCGTCTCGGGCATCCTCTTCGGCCTGGCCCATTTCGAGCCCCTCCAGTTACCTGTGCTGGCCCTCTTCGGGGTGGTGCTCGGCGTCCTGACTCTTCGGACTGGCCGCCTGGGCCCGGGTATCTGCGCCCACGCAGCGTTCAACTCCCTGGCGGTATACACGCTGCTTTCGTCCCGTTGAGGCTGATTTGTCGACCGCCAATCTGCCACTCTCCGTGATGTTTCCCTTAAGGTCTCCGGCGGCTCAGACGAGGACACAAGGGACTACGAGGAGGTGTCGGTGCACTGTCCGACGTGCAAGGGAATCGAACTCACGACTATCGCTCTGCGCATGGCCGGCCAACCCATGACCATGCACAGCTGTCCGCGCTGTGAGCAGCGTTGGTGGTACGACGCCAGTGGCCGGCGGGTCGACCTCGGAGGTGTGCTGGCGCTGGCCGCTCGCGACGGTAGGCGTCGCCGGCGTTCAGAGCCCGTCGCCGTCGGCTAGCGGTCCGCTCCCGCTGGGCCCGAACCGGGCCGGGCCGCTCCCCGCTGGGCCCGAACCGGGCCGGGCCGCTCCCCGCTGGGCCCGAACCGGGCCGGGCCGCTCCCCGCTGGGCCCGAACCGGGCCGGTCCGCTCCCGCTGGGCCCGAACCGGGCCGGGCCGCGGCCGATGGGGCGTCCGGCGACGTCCGGGCGGGGGCGCTGAATCTGGGTAGGCCCCGGGCTGGGGCAGGATAAGGCCCGCATGCGGCGCCTCTCCTCCTCTTCGGTGGTCGCCCTGGCCGTGGTGGGCGGGCTGCTGGCCTTCCTCTTCTGGCAGTTCCATGTCCCGTCGCTGCTGTTCCTCAACACCACCACGGCCGGGGGTGACACCGGTTCACACGTGGCGCTGCCCATGTACATGGAGCAGCATCTGCTGCCTCATGGGCGCCTGACGGGCTGGGACCCGCAGTGGTACGACGGCTTCCCGGCCTTCAGTTTCTACTTCCCCCTGCCCAGCCTGATGGCCGTGGTCCTGCACAAGATCCTGGCCGTATTCCTGGGTACGACCGAGGGCTACAACATCGCCTTCAAGGTCATCACCGCCCTGGGCAGCTTCGCCCTCCCGGTGGCCGTCTGGGGCTTCGGCCGCCTGTGGGGCCTGCGCAATCCGGCCGCCACCTGCCTGGCCGTGGCCACCCTGCCATTCCTCTTCGACCGCACGTTTACCATCTACGGCGGGAACATCGCCTCCACCCTGGCCGGGGAGTACGCCTTCTCCATCAGTCTGGCCTTCGGTCTGCTCTTCCTCGGCGTCATGGCCCGGGGGCTGCGTACCGGTCGCCATCGCAGCCTGGCCGCCTTGCTCCTGGCTCTGACCGGACTCTGCCACCTGCTACCGACCTTCTTCGTGCTGGCCGGGGCGGCCGTCCTGGTGCTCATGCACCTGAGCCGGCGCGCCCTGCGCTGGTCGATCCCCACCCTGGTGGTGGGGGGCCTGCTGGCCGGCTTCTGGTGGATCCCCTTCCTCCTCCGGGTCAGCTACACGACCGACATGGGCTGGCAGCGGCTGACCGACTTCCTCAAGATCCTCTTCCCGGGAGGGGACCAGTGGGTGGCCGTGATGGCGGCGGCGGGAGCAGTGTTGGCCCTGGTCGGCCTGCGCCTGGCCCGCCGGAGGTGGGCCGATGATCTCGGGATCTTCCTCATCCTGATGGCCCTGGTCTCGGCGGCGGCGGTCCGCTTCGTTCCTCAGGCCAAGATCTGGAACGCCCGCTTCCTGCCCTTCTGGGAGTTCTGCCTGTACCTGCTGGCCGGCCTGGCGGTGGCCGAGGGCGGGGCCGTGGTGGGCCGTCTGTATGCATTGTCCCGCCTCCGGCGGGACGGTGCCGTCGGGGTCCCCAGCCCTGCCGGCGTGGTCGGAGCCGGGCCGGCCGGGGCCGTCGGGGTCGGTGGCGGTGTCGGGGAGTCGCGACGCTGGGCGACGCCCCTGGCCGTTCCGGTGCTGGCCGGCGTGGTGGCAGTGGTCTTGGTGGGTGGGCCGCTGGGGGCCTTCGACCGGCTCGGTACCGACGTGGGTGTGTCCAGCCTGGGCGCCGACCTGGGCGGCGGGACGGCCAATGCCAGCTTCATCCCTGACTGGATCCGTTGGAACTACACCGGCTACCAGCAGAAGGCCTCCTATCCCGAATACCGCGCTCTGATCGACACCATGGCCGGGCTGGGGCGCAAGTACGGATGCGGCCGGGCCATGTGGGAGTACG
The DNA here is from genome assembly GCA_035533195.1 of Acidimicrobiales bacterium. Lineage (GTDB taxonomy): Bacteria > Actinomycetota > Acidimicrobiia > Acidimicrobiales > JAJPHE01 > DAHUYE01. The sequence goes on from DATLUK010000327.1 coordinate 3,494, forward strand.
AGTCCGAACAGAACCGGTTCGGCACTCCCGAGGCGCTCATGCTGCTGCCGTACTGGACCAACGACTGCATCGATTCGATGGAGGGCCTCCTCTTCGAGTCGGCCTCCTCGACGCCGTATCACTTCATCGACCAGGCCGAACTATCCGAGGCGCCTTCGGATGCGATGCTCGGGCTGCCCTACGGGCCCGTCAACGTCACCGAGGGCATCGAGCACCTGCAGATGCTGGGGGTGAAGTACTACATGACCTTCAGCCCCCAGGTTGAAGCCCAGGCCTCGGCCAACCCGGCGCTCAAGCTGGTGGCCACCAGCGGGCCCTGGGCCGACCAGTACACGACCGGCAACCAGACCACCACCAAGCAGATCACCTGGGACATCTATGAGATCCAGGGTTCGGACATGGTCGCGCCCCTGCAGTTCGAGCCGGCGGTGCTGACGTCCAATGTCAACAGCGCCAAGGCCTGGCTCAACATGTCGGTGGCCTGGTACGACAGTCCGGCCGCCTGGCCCGTACCGCTGGCCGCCACCGGGCCGGCGTCATGGCCCCGGGTCCCTCTGGGCGACACCGCCCCTCCCCATGTGGCGGTCCCCCCGGCCACGGCTACCAACATCGTCAGTCGCGATGACCGGATCTCCTTCGATGTCAGTCGGATCGGCAGCCCGGTGGTGGTGCGGGCGTCGTACTACCCGAACTGGCAGGCCACCGGAGCGCTGGGTCCGTACCGGATCACCCCCAATCTCATGGTGGTGGTGCCGACGGCTCTGCACGTGAGCCTCCACTACGGCTGGACGCCAGTGGACGGGCTGGGCCTGGCCGCCACCGTGGCCGGCCTGGCCGGTCTGGTGCTGATGCGGCACCCGCTGCCCTGGCCGGAACCCGAGCCGGAGACGGCCGAAGGCGGTTTGGTCGAGCTGGCCGAACCGGTCCGCCCGCTGGACGGGGGCTGAGATGCCTGCCGGCGGTGGGGGCCGGCCCCGGATCAGCGTGGTCGTCCCGGCCTACCAGGAGGCCGGGGTCATCGGGCCGACCCTCGAGCGGTTGCGGGGCGGCCTGGCGGGCGTGGCCGGAGCGAGGTCCGCAGCCGGGGGCCTAGAGCTGGTGGTGGCCGACGACGGTTCCACCGATTCCACGGCCGAGGAGGCCGCCGCCGCCGGCGCCGACCGGGTGCTGCGCCTGGCCCATCGAGGCAAGGGGGCGGCCGTGCGCACCGGCATCCTGGCCGCCACCGGCCGGACGGTGGCCTTCTGCGACGCCGATCTGGCCTACGCCCCCGACCAGGTGCTCAAGGTCACCCAGGCGGTGGAGTCCGGATTCGACGTGGCCGTGGGGAGCCGCCGCCACGTGGACGCCGTGACCCTGGTCCGGGCCGGCCGGCTGCGGGAGGTGAGCGGACGGGTCTTCTCCATCCTCACCGACACCGTCCTGGTTGGCAGCCGCCACGACACGCAGTGCGGCATCAAGGCCTTCTCCGACACGGCGGCCCGTCAGATCTTCAGCCGGGCCCGGATCGACGGCTTCGCCTTCGATGTCGAGATATTCGTCCTGGTCGACCGCCTGGGCCTGTCCCTCACCGACGTGGCGGTGGAACTGACCAACTCCCGGCGCTCGTCGGTACGGGTCGTTCCCCACTCCCTCGGCATGCTGCGGGATGTGGCCCGGGTCCGCTGGGGCTTGGCTCGCGGCCATTACTCGATAGGTGGGCGTTCCGGGCCGGCCCGGGAGGGCAGTCCGGGGGCCTTTCGGTAGTCTCGGCCGCATGGCCGACCTGGACGCCATCTTCAAGGCGTACGACGTGAGGGGGACCTACCCCGACCAGCTCGATCCCACCGTGGCTGCCGCCGTGGGCCGGGCTTTCGTGGCCTTCACCGGGGCGGAGCGGATTCTGGTGGCGAGGGACATGCGCGAGTCGGGTATTGCCCTCACCGAGGCCTTTGAGGCCGGGGCGGTGGCCGCCGGGGCCACCGTGGTCGATCTGGGCCTGGCTTCGACCGACCTGTTGTACTTTGCCGCCGGGTCGATGGACGCGCCGGGGGCCATGTTCACCGCCTCGCACAACCCGGCCATCTACAACGGCATCAAGATGTGCCTGTCGGGGGCCAGGCCCATCGGTGAGGACACCGGCCTGGCCGAGATAAAGGAGCTGGCCCGGGCCGCACTGGGCGATCCCCCTCCGCCTGCGCCGGCGTCCGGGGTGGAGCACCTCGATCTGCTCGACCGCTACGCCGACCACGTCCGGTCCTTCGTGGACGGTAAGAAGCTGGCGCCGCTCCGGGTGGTGGCCGACACGGCCAACGGGATGGGCGGCCTGGTCGCCCCCCGGGTCTTCCAGGGCCTGCCCTTCGCCCTCGACCTGCTCTACCCGGAGCTGGATGGGAACTTCCCCAACCACCCCGCCGATCCCATCCAGCCAGCCAACCTGGTCGACCTGCGCCGCCGTGTCCTTGACACCGGGGCCGACGTGGGCCTGGCCTTCGACGGGGACGCCGACCGGGTCTTCCTGGTGGATGAGAAGGGCGAGGACCTCTCCGGCTCGCTGACGACGGCCCTGGTGGCCACGGCCATGCTCGAGCGTTTCCCGGGCTCCACCGTCATCCATAACCTGATCTGTTCCAAGGCCGTGCCCGAGGTCATCATCGAACACGGCGGGACCCCGGTCCGCACCCGGGTCGGACACTCCTTCATCAAGGCCCGGATGGCCGAAACCGGCGCCGTCTTCGGTGGCGAGCACTCCGGTCACTACTACTTCCGGGACAACTATCGGGCCGATTCCGGCCTCATAGCCGCCCTGGTCGTGCTGGGCATGATGTCGGAGGCGGGCGAGCCCCTCTCGGTCATGCGCAAGCCGTTGGAGCGTTATGCCGCCTCGGGCGAGATCAACACCGAGGTGGCGGACACGGCGGCGGTGATCCAGCGGGTGGAGGACGCCTTCGCCGGGCGGGGAGCCAGCATCGACCGGCTGGACGGGCTCACCGTCGATCTGGGCGACTGGTGGTTCAATCTGCGCCCGTCCAATACCGAACCGCTTCTTCGGCTCAACCTGGAGGCTCCCAACGCCGCCTCTTGTCAGGGCCACGTCGGAGAGGTGATCGGCCTCTTCGACGCCCCACCGTCCACCACCCACTCCTGAAAGCAGGCACCGTGTCACTCGATCCACAGCTTCTGGCCATCCTGGCCTGTCCGGAGGACAAGGGTCCCCTGCTGTACTTCGAGGCGGAGTCGAGCCTCTACAACCCGAGACTCCGACGCCGCTACGAGATCCGCGACGACATCCCGATCATGCTCATCGATGAGGCCGAGACGGTCAACGCCGAGGAACACGACCGGCTGATGGCCAAGGCGGCGGACGATGGCATCGCTCCCAACTTCGATCCCGACAGCCCCGCCCCGGGTGGCGCCGGCTGATGGAGTTGCCCATCGATACCCAGGGGATGCTCGACGCCGCCCTCGGCCTCCCCGAGCAGGTCCGGGCGGCCATGGACGCCGGCCGGGGCCTATCCGGCCTGCCCCGCCGGGAGATGGTGGAGAGCGTGGTCGTGCTGGGTATGGGCGGCAGCGGAGTGGCGGGTGATCTGCTGCTGGCCACGGCCGCCCCGTTCATGGCCGTGCCGGTCCTGGTGGTGAAGGGCTATACGCCGCCCGCGTTCGTGAGCGAGGGGACGCTGGTCTTTGCCGTCTCCTTCTCGGGGAACACCGAGGAGACCCTGGAGGCGGCCACCGAGGCGGCTGTCCAGGGGGCGACGGTGGTCTGTGTCACGGGTGGAGGTGAGCTGGCCAAGCGGGCGGAAGGTTGGGGGTCGCCGGTCGTGCCCATTCCCCCCGGCATTCCCCAGCCCCGGGCCGGCATCGGGGCCATGGCCATCCCTCCCCTGGTGGTGCTGGAGGAGATCGGCCTGTTCCCGGGGGCTTCGGAGTGGATCCGCCTCGGGGTGGACCAGCTCAACCGGCGCCGGGACCAG
>DATLUK010000328.1:0-3068 GCA_035533195.1 Acidimicrobiales bacterium
GCTCCCCTCCGGAGGTTCCCTCATCATCGAGCGGACCGAGGCCCTGACCGTCATCGACGTCAACACCGGCAAGAACGTGGGCACCTCCAACCTGGAGGAGACCGTGTACCGGAACAACCTGGAGGCGGCCGAGGAGGTGGCACGCCAGCTGCGCCTGCGGGACATCGGCGGGATCATCGTCATCGACTTCATCGACATGGACATCCGGGCCAACCGGGAGAGTGTCATGGTCGCCTTCCGGGCCGCCCTGGCCCGGGACAAGACCCGGACCCAGGTCTTCGACCTGTCCGAACTCGGCCTGGTGGAGATGACCCGCAAGCGGATCGGGGAGGGGCTTCTGGCCTCCTTCTCCGAGACGTGTCCGACCTGCGCGGGCCGGGGCGTGGTCTTCGACCAGGGCCTTCTATCGGGGGATTAGAGGGGGCGGCCCGGGCGGCTCCCGAGCCGGCGCCGGCCCCGGCGTTTACCGGAGCCCCCGGCCTCCTGTAGCATCTTCACCTCATGTATGCAGTCATCCGCACAGGCGGTAAGCAGCACAAGGTGTCCGAGGGCCAGCGTCTCGATGTCGAGCGCCTCGGCGTCGCCAACGGTGATTCGGTGACCTTCGATCCGGTCCTGGTGGTGGACGGTGACCAGGTGCTGGCCGGCGCCGGCGCCCTGAGCGGCGCCCAGGTGGCCGCAGTGGTGGTGGGCGAGGCCAAAGGCCCCAAGATCGACGGTTTCACCTATAAAGCCAAGTCCCGGGGCCGCAAGCGCTGGGGCCACCGCCAGAAGTACACGACCATAGAGATCACGGGCATCACCCGCCCGTAGGGAGCCGGACATGTCGAAGACCAAGGGTGGAGGATCCACCCGAAATGGAAGGGATTCCTCGGCCCAGCGCCTGGGGGTCAAGGTGTTCGACGGCACGGCCGTTCGCTCCGGAGCCATCATCGTGCGCCAGCGCGGCACCCACTTCCACCCCGGCCTGAACGTCGGGCGGGGCAAGGATGACACCCTCTTCGCCACGGCCCCGGGCAAGGTGAAGTTCGGGACGCGTAAGGGCCGTCGCCTGGTCGACGTGCTGGCCGAGGGGGCCTGAGCAGCACCGTCCGAACCGGACCCGGTCGGTAGGCTCGTCCGGTGTCCGGGTTCGTAGATGAGGCCCAGCTACACGTAAAAGCGGGCAATGGAGGCGCCGGATCGGTGTCCTTCCGGCGGGAGGCACACGTCTCCCGGGGCGGTCCCGACGGCGGGGACGGAGGCTCCGGCGGTGACGTCTGGCTGGTGGCCGACCACGATGTGGCCTCCCTGCTCGGGTTCAGGGATCACCCCCACCGGGCCGCCATCGACGGCCGCCACGGCCAGGGCAAGGCCAAGCACGGCGCCTCCGGGTCCGACCTGGTCGTACCCGTGCCCCACGGCACGGTGGTCCGGGACCTGGAGGGCAACCTCCTGGTCGACCTGGTGTCCGAGGGCGACCGCTGGCTGGCGGCCCGTGGAGGCCAGGGCGGGCGGGGCAACGCCCGGTTCCTCTCTAACCGGCGCCGGGCCCCCGCCTTTGCCGAGCAGGGCGAGGTGGGCCAGGAGCGCTGGCTGGACATGGAGCTCAAGCTCATGGCCGACGCCGCCCTGGTGGGCTTCCCCAACGCTGGCAAGAGCACGCTGATCTCGCGGATCTCAGCGGCCAAGCCCAAGATTGCCGACTACCCGTTCACCACCCTGGAGCCCAACCTGGGCGTGGTCCGCAACTCGGATGGGGAGATGGTGGTGGCCGACATCCCCGGCCTCATCGAGGGGGCGGCTGAGGGCAAGGGACTGGGCCACCGTTTCCTGCGTCACGTGGAGCGGGCCCGGGTCCTGGTCGTCCTGCTCGACCTGGCCGCCGCCGACGGCACCCCGCCGGAGCGCCAGCTGGAGATCCTGTTGTCCGAGCTGGGCCGCTACCGGCCCGAGCTCATGGATCGGCCCCGCCTGGTGGTGGGGTCCAAAGGGGACCTGGCCGAGGGCGCCCGGGCTGACGCCGGGGCCGCCGGCGTGGCTGATGGCGCCGCCGCCGGCTTCGACCTCACCATCTCGGCCGTGACCGGTGAGGGGCTGACCCGCCTGGTCGGGCGGACCATGGACCTGGTCAGGGCGGCCCGGGAGCAGTCCGCCGAGGAGGCCGAAACCGAGCCGGTCATCCATCGCCCTGCACCCGAGGGATTCTCCGTCGAGCGGACCGGGGCCGGATTCGTGGTGCGGGGCCGGCCGGCCGAGCGGGCGGTGGCCATCAGCGACCTGACCAACGTCCAGGCCCTGGAATACGTACAGAACCGCCTCAAGCGGCTGGGGGTTGACCGGGCCCTGGCCCGGGCCGGCGCCCGGGAGGGAGACCTGGTCATGGTGGGTGGGTTCGCCTTCGAGTACCAGCCCGACTGATGATCCTGGTCGCCAAGATCGGGACCTCCTCGCTGACCGACCACGGGGGGACCATCGAGCGTTCGGCCATCGAAAAGCTGGCCGGGGAGGTGGCCGGCCTGCGGGTCCTTGGCCATCAGGTGGTGGTGGTGACCTCTGGGGCGGTGGCCGCCGGACTGCCCGCCCTCGGCCTGTCCGGGGCCCGGCCGGCCGACCTGGCCACCCTCCAGGCCGTCTCGGCCGTGGGCCAGAGCCGGCTCATGCGGGTCTACGACGACGTTCTGGCCGGGGTCGGGCTGGTGGCCGGCCAGGTCCTCCTGGCCCCGCTGGACTTCGGCCACCGCCAGCAGTACCTCCACGCCCGCCAGACCCTCCAGCGCCTGCTGGAGCTGGGTGTGGTGCCGGTGGTCAACGAGAACGACGCCATAGCCGACGATGAGCTCCGCTTCGGTGACAACGACCGCCTGGCCGCCCTGGTGGCCAATCTGGTGGGGGCCGAGCTGCTTGTCCTGCTCACCGACACCGCCGGACTGTTCACCGCCGACCCGCGCATCGACGCGGCCGCCTCCCTCATCGAGGAGGTGGCCGAGTTCGACCATGAGCTGGAGTCGGCGGCCGGGGGCGCCGGCACGGCCCGGGGCAGCGGTGGGATGGCCTCCAAGCTGGCCGCCGCCCGCCTGGCCGCCTGG
>DATLUK010000329.1:0-8173 GCA_035533195.1 Acidimicrobiales bacterium
GACGACGAATCGACCGCTCGCCTCTATCGCCTCCCACATATCACTGAGCGGGCCGACCAGACCGAGGATCAGGGCCGGATCGCCTTCCCCGACCATGAGCGAGGAGACGGTCAGGCCCACCGCCCGCCGGTCGGGGGCCCAGGCCGTCCACACCGACACCGGGCTGGCCAGGCGCCCCCTCAGTCTCCGGCTGAGGTCCTTCTTCTCCTCCGGGGTCAGGAAGGGATCCGGCCCGCCGTGCCTGACCCATCCGTCCTCGTTCGACGGGCCAGTGGTCATGGGCGGAATATAAGGGGATGAGCGAACTGCCCGAGATCCACGGAACCGTGTCCGCCGGCTTCGAGCCCGTCAAGGATGCCTTCGAGGCCAACTTCCGAGATCACGGGGAGGTGGGGGCAGCCTGCGCCGTCAGCCTGGACGGTGCCATGGTGGTCGACCTCTGGGCTGGCAACGCCGACCGCCACGGACGGCCCTGGGAGAAGGACACCCTGGTGAATGTCTATTCCACCACCAAGGGCCTGACCGCCCTCTGCGCCCACATCCTGGCCGACCGGGGCGAGATCGACTTCGACGCTCCGGTCAGCGAGTACTGGCCCGAGTTCGCCCAGGCCGGTAAGGACGGTATGCCCGTGCGCTATCTGCTCACCCATCAGGCCGGCCTGCCCGTCATCGACGCCGACCTGGCTCCGGGCTCGGCCCTGGACTGGGGCCGGATGATCGAAGCCATGGAACATCAGGCCCCGGTCTGGGAGCCGGGGTCCAAGCAGGGCTATCACGCCGTGACCTTTGGCTGGCTGGTCGGCGAGGTCGTCCGGCGGGTGGCCGGGGCGGCCCGCTTCGGGGACTTCCTGGCCGAGGCGGTGGTCGCTCCCCTCGGACTCGACATGTTCGTGGGCACGCCGGCCTCGGAGCACCATCGGGTGGCCGACCTCGTCCGGGAGCAGCTCAACGGCACGGCCGCGGCGATGCAGCCGACGACGGATGAGACGCCGGAGGCAAAGGCCATGAGGGAGCGCGTCATGGCCATGTTCACCCCCGGGTCCATGGCCTTCCGCTCCCTGGGTCTGGCCTCGCCTCCGTTTGCCGCCGGGAACAACAGCCCCGAGTGGCGCTCGGCCGAGCTCCCGGCGGCCAACGGGCACACCAACGCCCGTTCCCTGGCCCGCCTCTACGGCGCCCTGGCCCGAGGCGGGGAGGTGGACGGCGTCCGTCTCCTCAGCGCCGGAGCCGTCAAGCGGGCCGCCGCCGAGGAGGTCTGCAGTCCCGATGCCGTGTTGGTCATGGAGACCCGCCGATCGCTGGGCTTCATGCTTCCGGTGCCCGGCCAGCCCGATAACCGCGGCCCCAACTCTTTCGGCCACGCCGGCGCCGGCGGTTCCCTCGGCTATGCCGACCCGGACCGGGGGATCGGATTCGGCTACACCATGAACAAGATGTGGAACATGGCATCGTTCATGACGCCTGACCCCCGGGCCCAGTCCCTGGTGGCCGCGGTCCACGGCAGTCTCGACGCCTGACGGGCCCCCGGCCCGGTCATCGCGCCGGCCTGATGTGCGGAAAGCGAGCTGACCACTGAGCGTGTCGAACGTCTGTTCGATACGCTTGGCGGCATGGAGGTGGCGGAGCTTCTCGAGCGGGCCCGTCCGGTCGCCCTGGCCGGCCAGCGCGCCCTTCCGGTCATCCCTGCCCTGACGTCCATCCTGCCTGGCGGGTTGTGCCGGGGGGGCACCCTGGCCGTTGGATCCGGGCCCGGCGCCACCTCATTGCTACTGGCCCTCCTGGCCGGGGCGTCGGCCGAGGGCTCCTGGGCCGCCCTGGTGGGTATGCCCGAGGTAGGTCCCGAGGCGGCCGCCTCCATGGGTGTCGACCTGGGCCGCCTGGCCCTGGTGCCCGACCCGGGTGAGCAGTGGCCGGCGGTGGTATCCGCCCTCCTGGACGGCATCGACCTGGTGGCCGTCCGGCTCGGCGGCCGTTTGCGGCTCCGCCCGGCGGAGGCCCGGAGGCTGGCGGCCCGGGCCCGGCATCAGTCCTCCGTTCTGATGGTCACCGGTGCGCCCTGGCCGGAAGGGTGCGACCTGTCCCTGGACGTGGTGGCGGGGGGATGGGAAGGGCTGGGCAACGGCTACGGCAGCCTCGCCCGCCGCCGGGTGGAGGTGGCCGTCAGCGGCCGCCGGGCCGCCTCCCGCCGCCGCCAGGCCACCCTCTGGCTCCCCGATGACTCCGGCCGGCCTGAGCCCATAGACGACACCCTGGTCGCACTCCACCCATGAGGAGCATGGTGGTCTGGTACCCGGACTGGCCGGTGGTGGCCAGTGGGGTGGTGGGGCCGGTGGCCGTGATCCAGGCCAACCAGGTGGTGGTCGCATCGGCTGAAGCCCGGTCCGAGGGGGTCCGCGTCGGGCAGCGCAGACGCCAGGCCGAGGCGGTCTGCCCTGGCTTGGCCATCGTGGGCCGTGACGAGGACCGCGACGCCCGCGCCTTCGAGCCGCTGGTGGCGGCGGTGGCCCGTTTCTGTCCGACCGTGGAGGTGATGCGGCCGGGGCTGTGCGCCTTTTCTGCCCGGGGCCCGGCCCGTTACTTCGGCGGGGAGGAGTCTCTGGCCCGCCAGGTGGCCGAGGCGGTCGACGCCGCCACGGCGGTCGTTTCCGGGACGATGGGAGAGGGGTGCCGGGTCGGTGTGGCCGATGGACCCTTTGCCGGGACCCTGGCCGCCCGCCGGGGCCGGATCGTGCCGCCGGGAGCCACGGCCGAGTTTCTGGCCCCCCTGTCCGTCAGGGAGTTGGGCCGCCCCGAGTTTGCCGACCTCCTGGGGCGCCTGGGGGTGAGGACGCTGGGCCAGTTGGCCGCCCTGCCGGCGCCCCAGGTGCTGAGCCGGTTCGGATGGGAGGGGGCGGCTGTCCACCGTCTGGCCCGGGGGTTGGACGAGAGGCCGCTGGATGCCCGCCGCCCGCCCGAGGATCTGTCGGTGGAGGCCGAGTTGGATCCGCCGGTGGACCGGGTGGACACGGCCGCCTTCGTGGCCAAAGCGCTGGCCGACCGCCTCTATGCAGGTTTGGTCAAGGGCGGCTGGCGCTGCACGCTGGTGCGGATCGAAGCCGAGTCCGAGCACGGGGAATCACTGTGCAGGACCTGGCGTCACGACGGCACCTTCAGCGCCGCCACCCTGGCCGAGCGAGTGAGATGGCAGCTCGACGGCTGGCTGACCGGCCCCTCACGGCCAACGGCCGGGCTGACCAAGCTGCGCCTGGTCCCTGAGGAAATGGTGGCCGACCACGGGACCCAGCTCGGCTTCTGGGGCGGCATGGCCGAAGCCGACCGGCAGGCGGCTCGGGTGCTGGCCCGGGTGCAGTCGATGATCGGGCCGGATGGCGTTGTCACCGCAGTCCTGGACGGCGGGCGTTCCCCGACCGAGCGGGCCACCCTCATCCCGTGGGGTGACCAACGCGCCCCACGTCGTCGCCCCGAGTTGCCCTGGCCTGGCCGCATACCTCCCCCCGCCCCGGCCCTCACCAGTGCACCGGCAGGTTCCGTCGCCCTGGAGGACTCCGGCGGTCGTCCGGTAGTCGTCAACGGCCGGGCGGAACCGAGCGGTGCGCCGGCCCGGTTCCGTCCCGACCGCGGTCCCGAATTGACCGTGAGTGGTTGGTCGGCACCCTGGCCGTGTCAGGAGCGATGGTGGGATCCCGACGGCCACCGTCGCCGGGCCTGGATGCAAGTGGCCGTTGAGGACGGCCGCGCCTTCCTGCTGGCGGCCGAGGGCAGCCGCTGGTCGGTCGAAGCCATCTACGACTGAAGGCCGGTGCCCTCGTCTGCCCAGCGGCGGTGCATGAGCCCGTGGTGGGTGTGCACGGCCATGATGCCCCCGACCGTCCCGTCGGCCCAGGGGGCGCCGGGGATCTTGGAGGCCAGCTGGTCGTCGTTGAGCTCGGCCAGCAGGGCCAGGGTGTCGGAGCGGACGACGGCGCCGATTCGGACCAGCTCGTCCACCGGCTTGCCGTCGTTCTCGACCTTCCATTTCTCGGTGAAGGCGTGGACGTAGGCCATTACGTCTTCTCGGGAACGCAGAGCCGAGCCACTTTCGTCGACCAGCTCCCGGTCCATCCCCTGCTCGCCCTGGATGTGCCGGCGAATCATCGCGTTGAAGTTGCGCTCGATCAGGGTGGTGTGGATGAAGTGGTCCGTGTAGGACCACCATGAATCGGGGTCGTGCTCGCTGCGGGTGCGGGGCCGGCGCAACTCTTCTTCGTCCATGAGGGCCAGGCGCTCCAGGGCCTCAGCCCTGCCCCGGTTCAGTGTTATCTCGATCTCGATCCGGTTCACGGGCGGAGATTAGGGCTGGCCAGGATCAGCCGCACCCGTCACCGACCAGGTCGGTGTTCTTCGCCCAATGGCTCCCGATGTGGAAGTCGTAACCGGAGCAGAAGTAGAAGGACAGATCAGCGTTGCGGTCGATCGTGATGGGCTTCCAGACGCCATCGCCGATCGGCTGGAGGTAGGACAGAGAGGTGGCCAGCAATCTCCGGTCGGCTCCAGGTTCGTGCTTCAGGTACTGATCCAGCCAGGCCTGGGTGTAGTAGCTGGCCATGGCCTGTCCCCACGCCGAGGCGGGCAGGATCGGGGGCTCATCGGTGTAGTCGAGGTGGGTCGAGGCGCGGGGAACGATGAGCATGGAGTCGACTCCGTGGACAACCCAGGTGTCGAAGCCGGTCTGTTCCTCCCGGCGGGGGTTGGGCGCCTTGGAGGGGTCGGGGGGAGCGGCCGAGCCGCCCGGAGCCGCTGGGCAGGGCTCGAAGGAGGAGCAGCTCGCCTCCCAGTAGGGCTGGGGCTCGAAGCCGTATTCCGACTGCATGCCCAAAGTCGGGACCTTGGGCACCACCGGCCCGGGCAACGATCCGAGCCCGGCCTGATCGTCGCTGATGGCGTTGGGAGTGGCGGTGATCTTGTCCAGGGCGACGGCCGCTTCGATGCGGGGATCCACGCCTTGGAGATAGGAGGTGGACACGGCGCCGGTCGAGTGGCCGATCAGGGCGACCCGGGTGGTACGGCCGGGCGTCACCGTGTGACGGTCGGGGCTGTGGTCGAACAGTGCCCACAAGGGGTTGTAGGAGTTGAGCCGGGTGGCTCCAGTATGGACCTCGGGATAGGGATGGCCCGGCGTGGACAGCAGGAAGGTGATGGCGTCCTCGGTGTCCTGGTCGAAGTTCTTTTGCTGCTCCGAGGGCACGCCGGCGCAGGCCGTGGCCTGCCCGGCGCCGGCGCTGGTGCCGCAGCCCGGCAGCGAGGAGTCCGGGCCCTGGTGGGGGAGGGTTTCGCTGGTTCCCTGGCCCTGGACATCGAAGGTCAGGACCAGGTAGCCGCGCTCGGCCAGGTCTTCGGCCAGCCAGCTATAGACCCCGGCCGAGGCCTGGATGGATCCGGTGGTGATGACCACTCCGGGCAGCGGGTAGCTGATCGGTTGGTGGGTGTAGGGGTCCCGGGCCTTGGCCAGCGGGACGAACAGAGTGCCCGAGAGGGCCGCCCCGTCGGCATCGGTGAAGCGCACGGCTACGGCCCGGCCCCGGCTACCGGCCCAGCCGGCCCGGTCCGGGTTGCCGGCGTTCCAGCCCGGTACCAAGTTCCCCCCTGTCAGTGAGGGATCGGCCGGGTTGGTCGCCTGGTAGGACATCTGCGCGAGCCAGGTCTTGGCGATGGTGGGTGGCAGGCCGGACAGGTAGGCCGGGCTGGTGAATTCCCCACCTGGGCCGAGGTCACGCCCGAAGGCGTTGTCGATGTTGGCCAGGTCCCGGGCGATGTAGGCGGGGCTCCCCGGCGCCGGCCCGCCAGAGGCGCGGGCCGGGGTAACGGCCATCCCCATTGCCACCAGGCCGGCTGCAGCCGTCAGTAGGAGGCGGCGGACCATTGTCTTCCAGTTCCCCGGCGACAGTGGTTACTCCTGCCTGAGGGTTGTCATTGCGTTTATCAGCAGCAACTAGCACTCGAACAGATGTTCGTATATGTTCGCACCATGGGTTGGAGGAATCCACCGGTCCCCTGGAAGGAGCTGGAGCGCCGCCTTGGGGGCGCCAGCACCAGCCCCGAGCTCTTAGCCGTCTACGAAAAGCGCCGCACCCCGGAGCAATCGCCAGGCGGCGGGGCTGGGGTCCCCGCCGCACGTGGCGGGCGTGGTCCGAAGGACCCGGGTGCCCGCCGCTATGAATATGCGGAGCTTCACTGCCACTCCAACTTCAGCTTCCTGGACGGGGCGTCGCATCCCGATGAATTGGTGGACCGGGCGGTGGAACTGGGCCTGACGGCCCTGGCCGTCACAGACCATGACAACCTGGCCGGGGTGGTCCGCTTCTCCGAGGCGGCCCGGGCCGCCGGCCTGCCCACCGTCTTCGGCGCCGAGCTCACCCTCGGCCTGCAGGCTCGGGGCACGGCCCGGCGTGGGGGTGGGGCCCCACGCTCGGGAGGAGGCCGGGTTGGGGTGCCCGGCCGGGCTGATAGCGCCGATCCGGAGGGCAGCCACGTGCTGCTGCTGGCCAAGGGACCGCAGGGTTATGCCCGGCTGTCCCGCGCCATCACCGAGGCTCAGATGCGCGGCGGGGAGAAGGGCCGGCCCATGGCCGACCTCGACCTGCTGGGCTCCCACCACGGCGGCCACTGGATGGTGCTCACCGGATGCCGTAAGGGGGCTGTGCCCCGGGCCCTGGTCGAGGAGGGTCCGGCCGCGGCCGGCCGGGAGCTGGACCGACTGGTGGACGTGTTCGGCCGGACCAACGTGCTGGTCGAGCTGTGGGACCACGGGGACCCCTTGGATTCGGCCCGCAACGACGCCCTGGTGCAACTGGCCGGCCGTCGCCAGCTGGAGATGGTGGCCACCAACAACGTCCACTACGCCACGCCTGACCGGGCCCGACTGGCCGCGGCCCTGGCCGCGGTGCGGGCCCGGCGCAGCCTGGACGAGATGGACGGATGGCTGCCCGCTTCCGCCGGGGCCTGCCTGCGCTCGGGAGCCGACCTGGCCAGGAGGATGCGGCGTTATCCCGGCGTGGTGGAAAAGGCGGCCGAAGTGGCCGCCGCCTGTGCTTTCGACCTGAAGCTGGTGGCGCCCAAGCTGCCCGACTGGCCGACGCCCGACGGCATCAGCGAGATGGAGTATCTACGCCGGCTCACCTATGAGGGGGCGACGCAGCGCTACGGCCCGAGGGGTTCGGAAGAGGTGCAGGGAGCGTGGAGGCAGATCGATCACGAGTTGGAGGTCATCGAAAAGCTCGGGTTTCCGGGCTATTTCCTGGTGGTGTGGGACATCGTGCAGTTCTGCAAGAGGAGCGACATCTTCTGCCAGGGGAGAGGGTCAGCAGCCAACTCGGCGGTGTGCTTCGCCCTGGGCATCACCGCCGCCGATGCGGTGAGGCTGGGGCTGTTGTTCGAGCGGTTCCTTTCGGCGGAGAGGGATGGGCCACCCGACATCGACGTGGACATAGAGGCGGGGCGGCGGGAGGAGGCCATCCAATACGTGTACAACCGCTACGGGCGGGAGCGGGCGGCCCAGGTGGCCAACGTCATCACCTACCGGCCCCGCTCGGCAGTGCGGGACATGGGCCGGGCCCTTGGTCATCCACCCGGACAGCTCGACGCCTGGTCCAAGCAGATGGACATGTGGTCGGGGATGCCCGGGCCAGCCGAGACCAATGTGCCCGAGCCGGTCATGGATCTGGCCAAGGAGATCCAGGGCTTCCCCCGCCACCTCGGCATCCATTCCGGCGGCATGGTGATATGCGACCGGCCGGTGGTGGAGGTGTGCCCGGTGGAGTGGGCCCGTATGCCCAACCGCTCCGTGTTGCAGTGGGACAAGGACGACTGCGCCGCCGTCGGTCTGGTGAAATTCGACCTGCTCGGCCTGCAGATGCTCTCGGCTCTGCACGAGGCCGTAGGCATGGTCGAGGCCCGCTACGGCATCACCCTCGACCTGGGCAAGCTCGATCAGGAAGAAGCGGTCTACGACATGTTGTGCCAGGCCGATTCGGTGGGGGTGTTCCAGGTCGAGAGCCGGGCCCAGATGGCCACCCTGCCCCGGCTCAAGCCCCGGACCTTCTACGACCTGGTGGTGGAGGTGGCCCTCATCCGGCCCGGGCCCATCCAGGGGGGATCGGTCCACCCCTACATCCGCCGGCGCAACGGCCTGGAGAAG
>DATLUK010000330.1:0-20678 GCA_035533195.1 Acidimicrobiales bacterium
CGTGTGCCGCCCTCCGAGTTGACGGCCCGGACTCGAGCCTTTCGGCCGCCGGACGGCGGGCTTCCTGGGTCAGCGACGCGGTCATTCTGGAGACGAATCCAGCTCGGCGATGGCCTCCCGGGGAGTCCCTTCGCCGGCATCCCCACGAGGGAGCGGACAGGCCGACGCTTCGTCACTGAGGCGACGCGCCAGCGGGAACTGAGCGAAAAGTTGTTCGCAGACGGCGATGCCGTACCCCACCGCTCCATTGTGCCGGGCCGGCCGAGGCCACAACGGGGCGGCCGCCTCCTCCTTGCGTCGGCGGTGGTTTCGCGGCCCGTTGCGTGCATGCCCGGGCGCGGTCCAGGACCGAAGTGGGGGTCAGTTCCCCTGCAGTCCCGGCGCCTCGCGCCTCGACCTGCAAGCTCCCGATGTTGCACGCATATTGCACGAACGGCCTCGACCAGCCCCGAACATGCTGGTCAGAGCCGTTTCACAACCACCGGGCCAAGATTCTGCTCTCCGGAGTCAGTGACCCGGCCACCCTGGAGGCGCTCAGCAGCCTGGTGGGCGACTCCGCTGACTGCGAGGCCTCCGAGACACTGGGCGCCGACGGGGCCCGAACCACCACCGAGTCGGTCGCCCACCGCCGGCTGGCTCCGGCCGACTCTCTGCGTCGGATCGCCCCCGGCCACGGTCTGCTCCTCTACGGCCACCTCCCTCCGATTCAGCTGGCCCTGCGCCCGTGGTTCGAGGACCGCCACCTCATGGCCCGGGCGGCGGCGGGTTCCTGAGCCGACCCGACCTTTCACCCCGCGCCGGAGTCGGCCCGGAGTTGGGTCGGCCATCCCCCCGGGTAAGTTCGCTCGCATGGTCGAAGGTCCCCCCCTACGACCAGCCGGGCTGATCTTCCTGGAAAAGCCCCGCCTCATAGCGCTGTGCGTGACCGTGGCCGTGGTGGAGGCGGCCCTGCTGACCGCACTGGGAGCCACCTGGGCCGGCGGCCTGGCTCCCCAGGTCACCGCGGCCGCGCCCTTCGGGCTGTTCCATGACCTGCGCTGGCTGGTCGTATATCACCAGTCCCTACCGGCCTTCCTCCTGGAACTGGCCGCGCTGCTGGTATTCCGGAGCAGCCTCGACGCCCTGATCGTCCGGGAGGCCTGGCCGGCCGATCGCCTGGGGGAGCGACCCGCCTTCGGTGGGGCATGGGTTCGCAGCCTCATTTTCACGGTGGTAGCCGCCGTGCTGTTGGCCCCGTGGGTCATGTTGCTGTTCGGGATGGCGGTGGTGTCACTGTCCTGGCTGTTCTTTGCCGCCGTGCCGCCGGTACTGGCGGTGGCCGTGCTCATCGGCCCCGGGGCGGTGTCCTCGGACTGGTGGCGGCGCACCGTCCCACTGCGGGCCATCGGTTGGATCGCCCTCACCTTCCTGGTCATGACGATCTGCTCGGGCGTCAGCGGCATCAGCCCGGGCCGCCTCTCCATCCCGGTGGCCGCCTTGGGCGGACTGTTCAACGCCTGGGCCTGGCGGGGGGTGGTCGGCGCCGTGACGTCCGAGCGGCGCTCGGTGCGGTTCCTCCCGGTGGTGCCGGCTTCCATGGCCGGAATGTTGATCATTGTGGTCGGGGGGGCCAGCATCGGCTTTGCCGTGGCCGGCGCCCGGGCCCGCCAAGAGCGCGCCAGCTCGGCGGCCGAGGCTGCCACCGTTCCCCGCCCCGGCCGCGGTGCCCCGGTGCTGATCGCCTCGGGCTTCGGCACCAAGTGGGACGGCACCAGCGGGCCCTGGCTTCCCGGTCCGTTCGATGAGGTTCGCTTCTCCTACGCCGGCCTCGACTCATCCGGCCGGCCCCGCGCCTTCCAGGCTTCTGACACCGTGGCCAGCCTCGACGTGCTCGATCAGGAGATGGATGCCCAGGTCGAAGCGCTGGCCGTGCGGGATCATCACAATGTCAGCCTGGTGGCCGTCAGCGAGGGCTCACTGGTGGCCGAAACCTTCCTGGCCCGGTATCCGAAGGCGCCGGTCGATCAAGTGGTTCTGATGAGCCCCCTGGTCACGCCCGGTCGGGCCTACTACCCACCGGCAGGGACCGACGGGTGGGGAGTGGTCGGACGACTCGGGCTGCAGGGACTGACGGATACTCTCGGCACCATCTCGCCGTTCAGGATCTCGCCCTCCACCGCCTTGTTCCAGTCCATCGTCGACCAGGCGCCGACCGTCCGGTCGCTGTTGAGCTGTCCCATCAAGGGCATCGAACAGGTGGCCGTCGAACCGGTGGCTGACGCCGTGGCCGCCCCCCAGGATCCCGGCCTCGGCATTCCGACGGTGGTGGTGCCCGCCTTCCACAGCGGCGCCCTCGGTGACGCCGGTGCCGATGCCGTCGTCATCGATGTCCTGGAGCACAAGGTTCTTCCCGCCAATGCGGGCTGGGCGTATCTGGAACACGTGCTGCGTCCGGCTTCGGCGGCCTGGCAGGTGCCGCCCCTGGCTCTCAACGCCAACCCGGCGTGGAAGCTCGGCCCCGACGCCGTCATCGAGCCCAACGGTGACATGAGTTGCACCTCGGCCCGGGCCCTGGCCGGAGGGTAGGCCTTGGCAGTAGCGACGGTGGCCTCCGCCTTCAGTCCTCTGTTCGGGTTCCTGCTCGGCCCCGAACCGGATGTCTCGGTCCGATTCTGGGACGGGAGCACGTTCGGACGGATGTCGGATCCGGTGGCCACCGTCACCATTGACGGGCCGGAGACCCTCCGCCGGGTCCTGTACCGGCCCAACGATCTCGGCTTCGGGCGCGCTTATGTGACCGGAGGGCTGACGGTGGAAGGGGACATCTTTGAGGCTCTCCGCCAGGTGGCTCGAGCCGCCCCGCCGGACTGGAAGATCCCACCTTCAGTGCTCATCTCGACCTTGCGGGCCGCCGGCCGTCTCGGGGTTCTGGGCCGGCCCCTCCCCCCGCCGCAGGAGGAGGCCCGACTACGCGGTCGCCTGCACTCGCGGCGGCGTGACGCCGCCGCTATCGCCCACCACTACGACGTCTCCAACGAGTTCTACCGGCTGGTCCTGGGCCCGACCATGACCTATTCCTGCGCCCGCTTCGTAAAGCCCGATGCCGGACTGGAGGAGGCCCAGGAGGCCAAGTACGAGCTCATCTGTCGGAAGCTCGGCCTGACCGAAGGCCAGCGCCTCCTCGACATCGGGTCCGGATGGGGCGGGATGGTCATGCACGCCGCCCGCCACCATGGCGTCAGCGCGGTCGGGGCCACCATCTCCGAGGCCCAGTGTGAACTTGCCGGCCGACGCATCGAGGACGCCGGTCTGGACGACCTGGCTCAGGTCCACCTGTGCGACTACCGCCAGCTGCCGGACGACGCGCCTTTCGACGCCGTCTCCAGCATCGGCATGTTCGAGCACGTCGGCCGGGCCAATGCTGATGGGTACTTCTCCCAGATCTTCCGTCGTCTGCGCCCCGGTGGCCGGCTCCTCAATCACGCCATCTCCACTCCGGAGGGCGCGGTGATGGGTAAGGACACTTTCATCGCCCGCTACGTGTTCCCCGACGGGGAGTTGCACGACGTGGGCGACACCGTCCTGCAGATGGAGAAAGCCGGCTTCGAGGTCAGGGACGTCGAATCCCTACGCGAGCACTACGCCCTCACCCTGCGCCACTGGGTGGCGAACCTGGAAGACAACTGGGACGAGGCCGTCGCCCTGGTGGGTGAGCCCCGGGCCCGAGCGTGGAAGATCTACATGACCGGTTCGGCGGTCAGCTTCGAAGAGAACGAGATTGCCATCCACCAGATCCTCGGCGTGCGTCCCGACCCTCAGGGTCGCAGCGGGATGCCCCTGACCCGCGACGGCTGGTGATACCGGCCGTTGGGCCGCCCGGTCCGGTGACCGGCCGGCCGGCCTGATCCGCGGTTAGCCTCGCTCAGTGCCGCCTTGGCGATCGGACTCGGCGTCATTCGGGTCCTTTGCCCGGCGGTGGGCACAGCCTCTTCTGGTCCGCGCCCTGGAGAGCTCCGATCTCGGTCGGCGGTCAGTCGGACTGTTCGAGTACCGACTCCACCCCTCACCACGCTACGGCTGGGGCAAACCGCCGCACCAGGGACTCCTGGACGAGTTGGCGGCGGGGGAGGCTCGATACGAGAGGGTAGTGAGCTCGTTCCTGGGTTATGAAGAGGATGTCTCCCGAATCCCCGGCGGGCGGAGCGAGGATGGCCGGTTGACGTGGCAGAACGACTACTGGGGCGGGCTCGATGCGGTGGCGCTGTACGCCTTCATCAGCGAGCGTCGGCCGGCCACTTATCTGGAGATCGGATCGGGATTCTCGACCATGTTTGCCCGGCGGGCCATCGATGACCATGGTCTGGCCACCCGGATCATCTCCGTCGATCCCCAGCCCCGTGCGGAGATCGATGCCCTGGTCGACCGGTCGATCCGAACACCGTTGGAGGCGAGTGATCTAACCCTTTTCTCCGAGTTGACCGCCGGTGACATCTTGGTCCTCGACGGTTCTCACTGCGCCTTCATGAACTCCGATGCCGTCGTCGCCTTCTTGGACGTGCTTCCGAAGATCCCCCCTGGGGTCCTGGTTTGTATCGATGACATATTTCTCCCCTGGGACTATCCACCGGGCTGGGAGCGGCGGTGGTATGGGGAGCAGTATCTGCTGGCCGCCATGCTCCTCTGCGGTGCTCCGGGGTGGTCACCGGTGTTTCCGGCCTGGTACGTCACGCAGGAGTCGGCCCTCAAGGCGAAGCTCGACCCGCTCTGGGCTCTGGTACTGCCCGAGGATGGCAAGCACGCCAAGTCGTTCTGGATGGAGCGATCCACCCCGTAAGTGATCGGTGGGACCTTCTCGACCGCCTTGAGTTCAGGACCAGAGATCGGCCAGAAGGGCGTCAACCGCCCCGACGCCGGAGCCCTTAGGGACGTCGACGGCCTCGGGGAAGGAATAGCGCCCGCCGGCCTGTTCGGTGTCCATGAGTGAACGCACCGACTCGGACAGGAACCGGGAAAGCGGGGCGTAACCATGCCGGTCGTCCAGCCGGTTGCGATGGTGGTGGTAGCGCAGGGGGGAGCTGATCTCCAGGGCGTCGCGGGCCCGGGTGACGGCCACGTAGAAGAGCCGCCGCTCCTCGGCTATCCCGTTGAGGTCACCGGTGGCCATGTCGGAAGGAAAGGCGCCGTCGGCGGCGTGGATGACATGGACGACGTCCCACTCCCCGCCCTTGGCGGAATGGACCGTGGACAGGACCAGCCAGTCGTCATCCAAAACGGGCCGGCCGGCCATGTCCCCCGCTATCACCGGAGGGTCCAGGGTCAGGTCGGCCACGAAGCGGTCCCGGGTCGGGGCGGCGGCCGCCTGTTCCGACAGGCGCTCGAGATCCCCGCAGCGGGCGGCGGCGGCGTCGTAGCGCCGTTGGACGATAGGGGTAAGCCACCGGGCCACGGTGTCGGCCTGCGCCCCGACCGTCGGCGCCGGGTCGGACAGGCAGGCCCCCAGGGCCCGCCGTAATCCATTGAGCTCGTCCCGGGCCGGGGCGGGCACCGAAGGAGCGGCGGCCAGCAGTTGGGCCACCGGGGACAGGTTGCGATCAGCACCGGCGCGGACTGGTGATGGCCCTTCGGCCGGGCTGGCGGCGTTTCCGCCGCCGGAGCGGCGCACGCCCAGCTGATCCATCACCCGCCGGGCGGTGGCGGCCCCGATGCCCTCCATGAGCTGGAGGATGCGGAACCAGGCCAGCTCGTCCCACGGGTTGTCCAGCAGGCGGAGCAGGGCCAGGAAGTCCTTGACGTGGGCGGCCTCCACGAATCGAAGACCCCCGTACTTGACATAGGGGATCCGCCGCCTGCCCAGGGCGAGCTCCAACAGGTCGGAGTGGTGGGCGGCCCGGAAGAGGACCACCTGCTGGTTGAGGGCCACGCCCGCCTCCCGGTGAGAGAGAACCGACTCGCAGACCGCCTCGGCTTGGGCGGACTCATCCGTGCAGGTGCGCAGGATCGGCCGGCGCCGGCCCGTCCGTTCGGACCACAGCGTCTTGGTGGGACCCTCGGGGGCGTCAGCCATCACCTGGTTGGCCACGGCCAGGATGGGTGGGGTCGACCGGTAGTTGTGCTCGAGGCGGACCACGACGGCGCCGGCGTAGCGATCAGGGAACTCGGAAATGGCGGCGGTGGTGGCGGCTCGGAAGCCGTAGATGGCCTGGGCGTCATCGCCCACCACGCTGAGACCGGTGCCTCCGGGCCGGAGGAGGTCGACCAGGTCGACCTGGATGCGATTGACGTCCTGGTATTCATCGACCAGGACGTGATCGAACAAGGAGGCGAGGGCGCGCTGGCCCACATCGCTGGTGCCGATGGCTCGCACGAGGAGCAGAAGGTCATCGAAGTCGCAGAGTTGCTGGGCCCGCTTCCGCGCCGTGTAGGCACTGAATACGGCCCGGATGCCCTCGATGTCCTCGGCGCACCACGGGAAAGAGTGGGCCAGGACCTCGGACAGCTTCACCTGGGCGTTGGCCACATGGCTCAGAACCGAGGCCAGCGTCTCCTTTCGGGGAAATCGCGCTCCGAGGGTGCCCGACAGGCCAAGGTCGTGGCGGACCAGCCCGATGAGTTCGGTGGTGTCGGCGCTGTCCAGGACGCTGAACCCCGGGTCCAGGCCGATCAGGGCCCCGTAGCGGCGCAGCAGCTGGGTGGCCACGGCATGAAAGGTGCCTCCCACCACCCGGGCGGCCAGAGAGGGGTCGGCCATGCGCCCGGCCCGGCCCAGCATCTCGGTGGAGGCCCGACGGGAGAAGGTGAGAAGGCAGATCCGCTCGGGTGGGACCCCCCGCTCGAGCAGGGTCGCCACCCGGGCGGCCAGGGTGGCGGTCTTGCCCGTACCCGCCCCGGCCAGGACCAGCAGGGGCCGGTCATCGTGGTTGACGGCGGCCCGCTGTTCGGGATTGAGCCCATCCAGGTCGAACATGCGTTCCCAGACTAGCCCCGGCGCGGCCGGCACCGGCGCTCAGGCGGAGGCGGCCCGGTAGGAGCGGTAGACGGTGAGGAGAGCCTCCTTCTGGGAGTTGCTCAGGAACCGGTCGGCTCGGATGGCGTCCTCGGTGCTGAGTTCGGGCGCTCCGCTACCGCCGACCTCCTCGCCTTCGAGGATGCCGGCCTGGGCCAGGAGGGTCTCGGCCGAGACGTTGAGAGCCCGGGCGATGGAGCGGAGCACCCGGACGGATGGTTCATGCAGGCCCCGCTCGATCTGGCTCAGGTACGGATTGGAGACGTTGGTCCGCTCGGCCAGCTCGCGCAGGGAGAGGTTGGCCAGCTTGCGCTGGCTGTGGATGAAGTTGCCCAGGGTCTCCAGGTGGGCCTGGAGGGACTGGGACTGCTCCTTGATCACTCTGTCCTTGAGCGCCCGTGATCGCCGACCGGGCCGTTCCTCGAGGACCTCGTCCTCACCGTCCGTGTCCATCACGGCAACCGTAACCACGGGTGGGCATCCGAGCGGGGAGGCCAGGGTCGAGCCGACCGGTCCGGGGCGCGGCGAAGGGGCGACGCTGAGGTCGCCCCTTCGCTCTTTACCGCTACCCGAGGGGGGGTTCAGGCGGCGGCGACGGTGCCGGACTTGGGGGTCCGGGTGGCCTTGGTGGCGGGCGCGGCCGGCGCGGAGGTGCCCGGCGTGACGGCCCCGAGGACCTGAGTGACAAAGCCGTGCTGGGCCTCGAGGACCTTGCCGGCAAAGCCAAAGGCGGAGTCGACGGCCTCGGTGGCCACGGGGATGTTGGTGGCCAGACCGGTCTTGGCCGCCTCGGGCAGGACGCCCTCGACGGTGCTGGACAGGCTGCGGACAGCGTCGATGACGGCCTCCTGGCCGGTCTTAACGAATTCGAGGACCTGGTCCTGGAAGCGCTCGGTGATCTCGGTGAGTGCGGTGGGCATGGGGGGTCTCCTGTTTCCTTGTTCGGTTGATGCAAAGTATATCTAGCACTCGCTAAGAATGTCAAGGTGCCGGAGCGGCGGGGGGAGAACTCAGCGGCGCAGGCGGGCCTTGAGCATGGCCGTCGGGCCGGTCTGCGGGTGGAACGCGCCCGACGCGGCATCCAACTCGGCCACTTCATCCTTGCTCAGCTCCAGGTCGGCCGCTTCAGCGTTGGACTCGACCTGGGCGACGCTCGATGCCCCCGGGATGGCAACCACGTTGGGGTGGTGGACGACCCAGGCCAGGGCCACCTGGGCCGCCTTGGCCTGGTGGGCGGCAGCCATACGGTCCAGGGTGGACAGGAGGGCTTCGCCCTTCTCCAGGTTGTCGGTCTGGAACAGCGCATTGGAGGCGCGCATCCCCCCCGGGCGGGGGGAGCCGGGAGCGGCCCGGTAGCGCCCGGACAGGAATCCCTGGGCCAACGGGCTGTAAGCGATGACGATGCGGTCGTTGGCCGTCGCCCATCCCAGAAGTTCCGACTCTGGCTTGCGCTGAACGAGGCTGTACTGGACCTGGTTCGACAGGACGGGCGAGCCCAAGGCGACATCGGCCTCCTGCCAGCGGCCGAGGGAGAAATTGCTCACCCCCACGTGGTCGACCACGCCGGCGTCGCGCAGCGAACGCATGCCTTTCATGGTGTTACCGAGAGGGACCACCGGGTTGGGCCAGTGCACCTGGTACAGATCGATTTGCTCGATGCCCAGGCGGCGGGCGCTGGCCCGGCCCCGCTGTTCGACTACCGGCGCAAGGGGCATGACCGGAAAGACTTTGGTGGCCACGAAGGCCTCGCGGCGTCGTCCGGCCATGGCCTGGCCCACGATCTTTTCCGAGCGGCCGAAGGCGTAAATCTCGGCCGTATCGACCAGGTTGATTCCGAGGTCAAGAGCCTTTTGGAGGATGGCGCCGGCCTCGCCTTCGGCGTAGCCGGCCCCGTAACCCCACTCCCGGGATCCGAACTGCCACGTGCCCAGTCCGATCACCGATACCCGGGCTCCCCCAGCCTCTACGTAACGCATGCGCGCACGCTACTCAGGTCCGGAATCGGTCCAGCCGGCGGCGGTCCCGCTTGGTGGGCCGGCCGGCCCCGGCCTCTCGGGTGAAGATGGCCACCGCCTCCTCCCGGGGCGGGCGGGGGGGACTGTGATCGATGTAGGCGGCGGCGGCGGCCGGTGCGCCCACCCGCTTGTCGATGGGTGTCACCACCTCGAGGCTGCGTTGCCATCCGTGCAACTGAACCTCCAGGCGGTCCCCGGGGCGGACCGGTGTAGCCGACTTGGCCGGGGAGCCGTTCACCCGCACGTGGCCGCCCCGGCACGCCTCGGTGGCCGCCGAGCGGGTCTTGTACAACCGCACGGCCCACAGCCACTGGTCGGCCCGGGTGTCTTCCACCCCGCCATGTTTCCACCGTTCCTAGTTCACCGGGCCAGCAACTCCCACAGCTCGGACCACGGACCGTCTGCCTCGATGACCAGGTCGGCCACCGGTCGCCGGGAGCCCACCAGTCGCCCAGCCGTTCCGGTGGCGTGCAGCAGAGCAGGGTCGCACCCGGCTGGATCACACAGTGCGGCGTTGCCGGCCCAAGCCGTGCGGCCTGGGCCATTCCCCGGTGGGGCCACCACCACCAAGGGCCGGCCCTGTCCGACCGTGAAGCGCGCCGTGTGCAAGGTGCCCGACCTGAGGTCGGTTTGGACGACCACGGTGGCCAGGCTCAGGGCCGACTGGAGCCGGTCCCGGGCCACCAGGGCCCGGGCCGACACGGCGGTACCAGGGGCCACCTCGGCCAGCAACCCGCCTGAGGCAGGGATGCGACGGGCGAGATCGGCGGCGCCGGCCCAGGGCAGGACATCCACGCCGCAACCCAGTACCGCCCAGGTCCGCCCTCCCGCGTCGAGTGCGGCCCGGTGAGCGGCCGCGTCGATACCGATCGCCAGGCCCGAGACCACTGCGTAGCCCCGCCCGACCAGTTCCTCGGCCAGACGCCCGGCCAGCTCGAGGCCGGTTCGATCGGGATGCCGGGTGCCGACCACGGCCACCATCGCTCCCGCCGGCGGCGTTCCGTCCAGCCAGAGTGGGGGAGGGGTGCGAAGCTCGCGCAGAGCTTGGGGGTAGTCGGGGTCCTCGGGTTCCAGCCGCCTGATCGTCCCGCCGCTCAAGGCCGGAGGGCCGTCCTATTACGGTGACGCGGGTGCCCCGACTGACCGTGGCGTCCTACAACGTCCACTACGGCCGTGACCGCCGGGGCCGCTCCTTCGATGTGGCCGAGGTGTGCGCAGCCCTCGATGCCGACCTTCTCGTCATCCAGGAGTCCTGGCTGCCCGATGACTCCGAAAGCGCCGTGGACCGGGCGGCGGCCCGGCTCGGGTATCAGGTGAGGCACGTCCCCATGGGACCAGCCCGGGTCTCGGGCCGCAAGCCCCGGCTGGTGCCGAAGGGTCATAGCCAGGGCATGCTCGTCATCTCTATGCTCAGCCGGCTTTCCGTTCGTTCCGAGTCGGTCATCGAGATGCCGAGCATGCCGATGGACGCCGCTCCTCGTCGCTTCGCTCTGCGGACCGACGTCGAGGTCGACGGGTCGGTCTTCGCCTTCATCGGGACCCACCTGGATCATCTGACCCACGGCTCGCCGATCCCACTGCGCCACCTGATGCGCCAGCTCCCGGGTGCCGAGCAGCCGGCCGCCCTGGCCGGGGACATGAACATGTGGGGCCCGGTGCTATCGGCTCTCACCCCCGGGTGGAGCTCCGCCGGCCGGGGCCGGACCTGGCCGAATCCCCATCCACACAGCCAGATCGACCACGTCGTAGTTAACCGCGATGTGCACGCCGATGGCTTCGAGGTGTTCCGGGCCGGGGCCTCCGACCACCTGCCGATAAGGGCTTCGCTCCGCTACTGAGACGATTGCAACCGAGGATCGCCGCGGGCCCGGCCCCAACCTGCAGGCACTCCGCCATTGCGGCCCGAGGGGCTCAGGGCTGGATACCCCAACTTCCGACCCAGGCCACGCCGGGCTCGAGGTTGATCACCGACTCCCCCGAGGCCAGGGCGTTGGGTGGACAGGTCATGGGTTCGACTGCCAGCGCCTTCCTCATCCGTTCGGGCCCCAGGGTGTCCCCGCTGAAGACCATGACGTGTCCGAACGAAGGGTCCATCCACACCGTGGTGGAGACGGGAGCCGGACCCGGTTCGCTCAGGGTCACCCGATACCGACCGTCCGAACCCGGGGACAGGTCGGTGTAGGCCGTGTCCAGCTGTAGCGCGCCGATCGCCCGCGGCGAGCGGAAGTCGAACGCCGTCCCGTCCACGACCTGTCGGCCCGTGGGAATGCCGGAGTCATCGGTGACCAGCATGGTGGCGGCTGGGCAGTCGAGGATCAGGTGGTCGACCGCTTCGGTACCGAGGCGCAGATACGGATGGAAGCCGATGCCGAAGGGCGCCGGGCCCAAGCCCCGGTTGGCGGCGGTGGCCAACACCGTCAGTCCGTCGTCATCCAGGCGGTACCGCAATTCGATGTCGATCAGGAAGGGGTATCCGTCGCGAGGGTGGATGCGGTGGGTCAGGGTGACGCTGTCTCCGCTCTGCTCCGACCGGGTCCACGCCTGCCACCGGACCAGGCCGTGGATGGCGTTGTGACGGGCCGGCTCGCTCAGGGGAAGCTGGCACATCGCCCCGCCCCACTGGTAGCGCCCGGCCTGCAGGCGGTTGGGCCAGGGGGCGAGCACCTGGCCGTGGCTGGCGGGGCTCATGTCCTCGGCCGGGAAGTCCTCGATCACGTCCCGGCCTGCCACCGAGTAGTGACGCAGGGTGGCGCCCACCTCGGTAACCACCGCCCGTTGGCCGGCGCCGCTGATCTCGTACTGGGTGCCGGTGGGTAGGTCGGCGGAACTCACCGGCACTTACTACCTTACGAAGCGCTCCAGTTCCGACCCGGGGGGATCGTGTACGCCACCGAGCATGCCCGTAGCCATCCTGACCAGCCCGCCTTCATCATGGGCGGCACCGGTGAGGTCGTCACCTACGCCGAGTACGAAGCCCGGGCCAACCGCCTCGCTCACCTCTACCGGGACCAGGGCTTGCGGCGGGGTGACCACGTGGCCGTCTTCATGGAGAACAACCCCCGGTTTCTGGAGACGGAAGCGGCCGCGGACCGGACCGGCCTCTATTACACCCTCATCAACTCCTACCTGAGCGCCGAGGAGGTGGCCTACGTCCTCGATGATTGCCAGGCCCGCATTCTGATCACCTCCACCGCCAAGCGGGAGGTTGCCCTGGAGGCGGCGGCCGCCGCCGGCAAGGTCGAGCGCTTCTTGATGGTCGGCGCCCCCGAGGAGGGCGACGGCCGCTTCGACAGCTATGAGGCGGCCGTCGCCCGCTATCCGGCCGATCCGGTGGCCGATGAGGCCCAGGGGATGGCCATGCTGTATTCCTCCGGAACCACCGGCCGGCCCAAGGGGATCTGGAGGCCACTGCCCGACTCCTCCCCGGGCGTAGGCGGCCCGGGCCCGTTGGCCACCGTCTGGCAGTTGCGGGAGGGAATGACCTACCTCTCCCCGGCGCCGTTGTACCACTCGGCCCCGACGGGCGGGGTGAGCCTGGCCATCCGTCTCAAGGGCACCATCGTGATCATGGAGCGCTTCGACCCCGAGCAGTTCCTGGTCCTGGTGGAGCGCCACCGCGTCACCCACACCCAGATGGTGCCGACCATGTTCTCCCGCTTGCTCAAGCTGCCCGAGGAGGTGCGGCGCCGTTATGACCTTTCCTCGCTGGAGGGAGTGGTCCACGCCGCCGCCCCCTGCCCGGTGCCCGTCAAGGAGGCCATGATCGAGTGGCTGGGCCCGATCATCCTCGAGTACTACGCCGCCACCGAAGGCATCGGAATGACCGTGTGCGACTCCGAGGACTGGCTGGCCCACAAGGGCACCGTCGGCCGGCCCCTGATCGGCAAGCTGATGATCCTCGATGAGGACGGTTACGAGTGCCCCACCGGGGCTGAGGGAACCGTGTGGTTCCAGGGCGACGCCAACTTCGAGTACTTCAACGATCCCGATAAGACCGCCGAGTCACGGGACAAAGTCCGGGGCACCAGCACGGTGGGTGATGTCGGCCGTGTCGATGAGGACGGCTACCTCTACCTGACCGACCGCAAGACCTACATGATCATCTCGGGCGGGGTGAACATCTATCCCCAGGAGACGGAAAACCTCCTCGTCACCCATCCCAAGGTCCTCGACGCCGCGGTCATCGGAGTGCCCAACGAGGACCTGGGCGAGGAGGTCAAGGCTGTGGTCCAGCTCATGCCCGGAGTTGAGGAAGGTCCCGATCTGGAGCGCGAGCTCATCGCCTTCTGCCGCGAGCACCTGGCCCACTTCAAGTGTCCCCGCAGTGTGGATTTCACCGAGGAGCTGCCCCGACTGCCCACGGGCAAGCTCTACAAGCGCCTCCTCCGGGACCGCTACTGGGGGGACCACACCAGCCGCATCGTCTGAGGGCGCGCCGGTAAGGTGCGCCGTTCTCGTCCCCAGGAGGCTTCATGCCGGTCGATCCGCAAGCCCAGACATTCCTCGACGGCCTGGCCCAGGCCGGTGCCCGCAGCATGGCCGAGACCAGCCCGGAGGAGATGAGAGCGGGTTACGCCCTGCTGTCCGCTCTCGGACTGCCCGTCGCCGAGCCCCCTTCCACCGAGGACCGCTTCATCCCCGGGCCGGCCGGTGACATCCCGGTCCGCATCTACCGTCCCCAGGCCGAGGGGACCCACCCGGTGGTCGTGTTCTTTCACGGGGGCGGCTTCGTCATCGGCGGCATCGGCACCCATGACCCACTGTGCCAGCAGCTGTCGTCCCGGGTGCCGGCCGTGGTGGTGAGCGTTGACTACCGCCTCGCCCCGGAGCACCCCTTCCCGGCGGCGGTGGAGGACTGCTGGGCTGCAACCCAGTGGGTGGCCGCCAACGCCGCCGGGTTGGGGGCCGACCCCGCCCGTCTGGCCGTGGCGGGGGACAGCGCCGGGGGGAACCTGGCCGCGGTGGTGGCCATCCGAGCGCGCGACGCCGGCTCTCCCGCCGTTGCCTACCAATTGCTCATCTATCCGACCACTGATGCCACCGGCTCCCATCCCTCCATCCAGGAGAACGGCCAGGGGTACTTCCTCACCGCCGAGACCATGGTCTGGTTCCAAGGCCACTATCTCGGTCCGGACGGGGACCGCAACCACCCCGATGCCTCTCCACTGTTCATCGAGGATCTGTCCGGCGTGGCCCCCGCCTTCATCGTCACCGCCGAATACGACCCGCTCCGTGACGAGGGGGAGGCCTATGGGCGGCGCCTGGAGGAGGCGGGCGTGCCGACCAAGGTCCGGCGTTACGACGGCATGATCCATGCCTTCTTCCAGCTCGACGCCGTGATTCCCGCCGCCGCCTCGGCCATCACCGACGCGGTGGACGGTCTGCGCCAGGCCCTGGTCACGGCCACCTAGGGGGGCCTCTATGACCGAGCCGGACCGGCGCCTCCATTTCGGGCGGGACGAGACCGGGCCCGTTCTTGATGAGATGCGGGACATGACCAGGGCGGGCCGGGGTTGGATCAACCTTGAGCCGGAGGTTCCTGAGGACGCCGAAGTGCCAGGCGTGGGTCTGTTCTCCTTCATGTCCGCGCGGGGCCCCTCCATCCCTCTGTGCACCTGGGTGCCGGAGGGCCGGGGTCGGCGGGAGAAGCGGAGGCCGCCGTCCCTCGGCGTCCAGCACCCGAGCGGAGTGAAGGCTGCGGCTCGGCTGGCCGAGCGGGGCCTGCCCCTCCCGGCCGGGTGGCGGGTCACCCAGGATCATCCGAAGCGAGGCCTGGTGGTCAGCGCGGGCACCGCCGAATCCGGTGCCGGTGAGGGCGCCATGCTGGAGTGGCTGTTGCGGGCCGGGGAGCTGCTCTCGGTGGTGGCGCCGACGGGCATGTGGAACGCGGCGGTCTACCTTTCGGGCGCCTGAATCTTTCCGATCGAGAGGAACGCCCATGTGTTATGGCGATGACGCCCGCCCGCCCCTGCCCCCGGTCCGGGGTGGAGCCGATGACCGCGGGGACATGACCCTGACCGCGGCGGACGGCACCGAGTTGATGGCCTACTACGCCCACCCCGACGGACCGTCGGACAAGGGGATGATCGTGCTGCCCGACGTGCGGGGCCTGCACCACTTCTACAAGGAGCTGGCCGTGCGCTTTGCCGAGGCCGGCTTCCACGCCGTGGCCATCGACTATTTCGCCCGTACCGCCGACACGCCCGACCGGGGTGAGGCCTTCCCCTTCATGGACCACGTGGCCCAGATGAAGCCGGAGACGACCGACGCCGACATCGCCGCCGCCGCCGGCTGGTTGCGGGCCTTGCCCGGTTCCCCGGTGAAGTCCGTCTTTACCATCGGTTTCTGCATGGGTGGGGCGCTGTCGTGGCGGCAGTCGGCCGCGGGCCAGGACCTGGCCGGCTGCATCGGCTTCTACGGGATGCCCGCCCGGGTGGAGGATCGCGTCCCGGACATGGCCTCCCCGCTGCTGATGCTGGCGGCTGGAAAGGACTTCACTCCGGTCGAGGCGGTGGAGGAATTTGCCGCCAAGGTCCGGGAGCGGGGGGTCGAGGTCCGTCTGCATGTCTATCCCGACGCTCCCCACAGCTTCTTCGACCGCAGTTTCGAGGAGCACGCCGAGGCTTGCGCCGACTCCTGGCGCCAGATTCTGGACTTCACCGGGGTCGCCGGAGGCTGAGTCTGCCCCTTTACAGCGGCCCGGTCACGGCCGTGGCCGCCGCCGCCGTGGGCACGGGGGACGCCGCCCTGGACGGCGCCAGGTCGAACCCGGCTCCGGCCCCACCGGCGGGCATCAATCCGGTGCCGGCCCCAGCACCGGCCCGGCTCCATGCGGCCAGGGCGAACAGCAGGCCGAGGCCGGTGGCAACAGCCAGGGCGCAGCCACCGATGCAGGCGTAGCGCACGCCGACCAGATCAGCCAGGGCCCCGCCGGCCAGGCCGGCCAGGCAGCACCCGGCCAGGGTGGCCGCCTGCAGTATCCCGAAAGCCACGGCCCGCCCCTGGGCCGGCAGGCGCCTGCGCACGACGGGGCCGGCGGCCACGATCACGGCAAAGGTCGTCCCCGAGGAAGCCCACGCCAGCAGTGCGAACCCGAAGGACGAGGCCAGCAGGAATGCGCCGATGGCCACGGCCCCTCCACCGACCAGGACCACGCTGGCCACCCGCAGCAGACGGCGGTCGTCCCCGGTGACGGGGAGGAGGGCGCTGACCAGGATCAGCGCCACCGGGGCGGCGGCCAGCAGCAGGGCGGTCCGGGCAGGAGAGCTGGGCTCGAAGGCGGCGCCTAGAGCCTCGGGCACGGTGCCGGCCACCGAGGCGGTGGCGCCCAGGACCACGCAGAGCCGCAGGGCTCTATCCCCGAACAGAGTGCGGGCGCCGTCGGAGAGTTGGCGGCCCAGGCGGACCTTGAGCCCGACGGCCGGTTGGGACCCGTCGAGCCGGCTGACGAGCAGGGCCGAAATCAGGAAGGAGGCTCCGTTGAGGCCAAGGGTGCCCTGGGTGCCAAGCAGGAGGATGAGTCCGCCACCGAACAGGTATCCAAGTGCGACGGCCACCTGGCCGGTCATGACCGACAGGGCGTTGTAGGAGCCGTAGGCGGCATCATCGACCACCAACTCGGACCTCATGGCCGAGCGGGCGGCCTCGAAGGGCGGGGTGGCCAGCCCCGCGGCCAGGGCGCCGATCAGCAGCACCGGAGTGGGTACCCCGGGAATGGCCAGGGTGAGGAAGATGCCACCCCGCATGAGGTCGGCGGCCACCATGATCCGCCGGCGCGGTTGACGGTCGGCAATGGCGGCGGTGAGTGGCCCGACGAGTGCGTAGGGCAGGAGGCTGGCCGTGGTGACCAGGCCAGTGGCCAGGGCCGAGTGGGTCCGGTCGAACACCAGGACGGCCAGAGCTATCCGGGAGGCCCAGTCACCCAGCTCACTGGTCAGCTGGGCGAGCCACAGGGTGCGCAGTTCCCGGATTCGCAGCGGGCAGACCAGGGCCGCGGCCCGGCTCCAGAGCCGGCTGCGGGGAAGGGGGTGAAGGCTCAACACGAGAGGGGCTGGCTCCTGTCGCTGTCTCGTGAAACCGGGCTAAAGGGTCCTGCTTCGATCAAGTCGGATGCTGCGATCAAGTCGGGTGTTTCTGGTCCTATCGGTCCTCGCCGACCCTCGGGCCGGGGTGCTGCCGGGGAGGAGGGGAAAAAATTGCTAAAGCGTCACTCCCCGACAGCCGAGAACCCCTGACCGGATGAAGCTCGTTCGACCGTTCAAGCGAGAGCTCCCTCCGTATGGCTGAGATTCCTGCCCCCTTAACAAGGGGCAGGTCTCAGGTCCAGCTGCTGCCGCGACGGCTGGTCATTGGAGACCTCCCTTCCGTTCTTTCCGGGACCCTTGCCCCGCGCCGTTCGCACCGGCGACGGGATCGAGTCGGTCGGACGAAAGGGTGTAACGGCGCGAGTGGGTATGGGAAGGGCTAATCGCCTTTTGATCTGATCGCGCTACATAGGTTGCGCGCGCTAACGGCCCGGGGGACTAGGAGGAGTGATGAACTTCACCGTTGTCATTACACGTGGCGTGGGCGCTCACTCACGCTGCCACGCAGCGCGGTCAACGTGTGGTGACGCTGGTGCCGTCTTTGGCGGGGCTTCCGACGTCGTTCGGGTCGTGGAAGGCCAGCCCATCCGTCCGGTCCGGGCTGAAACGGGTCGAATCCGCCCAGATCCGAGCCGACTAGCCTCGATCCGGGGGCGTAGCCAAGTGGTAAGGCAGCTGACTTTTAATCAGAAGATTCGCGGGTTCGACCCCCGCCGCCCCCACCCTGCCAGCAGGATCGCCCCATGAGCATGGAGCACCCTGAGCACGAGACCGAGCAGGACGAGGCCGGCTTTCTGGAGCGATACCGGGCCGGGCGGGACGGCTACCCGAAGGCGGCCAACACTGCCGACGTGGCCCTGTTCACCGACACGCCGGAGGGTCTGGCTCTTCTGCTTATTCGGCGGGGCGGCCATCCCTTCCGGGGCCGGTGGGCTCTGCCCGGCGGCTTCCTCGATGTCGGGGAGGGGAATACCGGCCAGGGCGAGGATCTGGAGACCTGCGCCCGCCGGGAGCTGGCCGAGGAGACGGGAGTCGGGATCGAGCCCGGCCGGCTGGAGCTGCTGGGCACCTATGGGGATCCGGGCCGGGACCCCCGGGGCCGGACCATCTCCACCGTCTACGCGGGCCATCTGTCCAGCTTGGGTGCGACGCAGGCCGCCGACGATGCCGCCGAGGCCCGGTTGTTCAGTGTCGACGATCTGGAGGGACCGGACGGCCCGGAACTGGCCTTCGACCACGGCCTGATCGTCACCGACGCCATCGCGTGGGCCCGCCGGCGCGGCCTGATCGACTGAACCTGAGTCGGCTCAGGCCAGGCAGCGCAACGGACCACCGCCGTTGTAGGCGATCATGTCCCCGAAGGCGACGGCCAGATCGATAGGGGATCCGAGAGGCAGGCCGTCCAGCTCCGCGTAGGCCCGGTGCAGGTTGCCCACGATCCGCTCCGGGTCCAGCCACTCCCCGAAGGCCCCCGTAGCTTCCGGTGGCGTTGGGGCCGTGGCCGTGGACTGGACCGGACAGGACCCGAGCGTAGATTCAGGGCCATGAGCACGGCGCTGCCCCGCTGGGATCTGTCCGGATACTTCCCCTCACTGGGCTCGAGGGAGTTTGCCGAGCAACAAGAACGCCTGGGTGCCGATGTCGATCGTCTGTCGGCCCTCTACGAGGAACACGACGTCCGAGGGAGCAGCGGGGCCATTCTCGACCAGGCCAAGTTGCAAGCCTTCGAGTCGGTGGTGGCAGCCACCAACGAGCTGTTCGAGGAACTGCGGCTGCTGAGCGCCTATGTCCACGCCTTCGTGTCCACCGATGCTCGGGACGAGACCGCCGCCGCTGTCTCCTCGGAGCTGCAGGCCAAAGCCGCCCGGGTCCGGTCGCTGTCCACCCGCTTCGACGCCTGGGTGGCCGCCCTTGGGGCCGATGCCCTGGTGGCCGGGTCGGTGGTGGCCGCCGATCACGCCTTTCCGTTGCGCAAGGCGGAACGCTCGGCGGCCCATCAGATGCCCGAAGGCGAGGAGACCCTGTACTCGGAGTTGTCCCTGACCGGCAGTACCGCCTGGAGTCGCCTGCACGGGGACGTGACCTCGCTGCTTTCGGCCCAGGTGGAGGGCCCGGACGGCTCCATCGAGTCGCTACCGATAACGGTGGTGCGCAACTTGGCCACCGACGCCGACGCCGAGAGGCGCCGGGCCGCCTACCGGGCGGAGCTCAGGGCTTGGGAGACGGTGGGTGTGCCGTGTGCGGCGGCCATGAACGGGATCAAGGGTGAGGCCAACACCGTCAACCGCCACCGGGGTTGGGCTGACTCGCTGGAGCCCGCACTGCACAACAACGCCGTCAGCCGGGCCACTCTCGGGGCCATGCAGTCGGCCGTAGTGGCGTCGTTGCCGGACTGGCGCCGGTACCTCCGGGCCAAGGCCAGGCTGCTCGGATCGGCCGGCGCCAACGGCGGCCTGCCTTGGTGGGATCTGTTCGCCCCGGTTGGTGACCCTTCCGCCGCCGCCGTGGCGTGGGAGGAGGCGACCGCCACGGTGCTGTCGAGCTTCGCCAGCTACTCCCCGGCCCTGGCCGGCCTGGCCCAACGGGCCCTGGATGAACGGTGGATCGATGCCGAGGCCCGGTCGGGCAAGCGCGGGGGCGCTTTCTGCATGGGCACCCGGGAGGGTGAGAGCCGGGTGTTGCTCAACTTCGGCCACACCTTTGATTCGGTCTCCACGCTGGCCCACGAGCTCGGCCACGCCTATCACAACACCACCCTGGCCGACCGCACCCCGATGCAGCGGGCGACACCTATGGCTCTGGCCGAGACGGCCTCCATCTTCTGTGAGACCCTCCTCACCCACTCGGCCTTGGCCGCCACCGAGGATCCCGCCCGGAGACTGTCCATCCTCGAATACGACCTCCAGGGCGGTTGCCAGGTGGTAGTGGACATCCACTCCCGGTTCCTCTTCGAGTCCGCCGTCTTCGAGCGCCGCCAAGCTCGCACCCTCTCGGTCAGCGAGTTCTGTGAGCTGATGCTCGACGCCCAACGCCAGGCTTACGGGGACGGTCTTGATGAGTCCAATCTTCACGCCTACATGTGGGCCGTGAAGCCGCACTATTACTCGACCCACTATTACAACTGGCCGTACACCTTCGGTCTGCTTTTCGGACTTGGGCTATTTGCCGTCTACCAGGACGACCCGGAGCGTTTCCGCTCCGGCTACGACGACCTGTTGTCCTCCACCGGCCTTGGGGACGCCACCGAACTGGCCGGGCGCTTCGGTATCAAGGTCGAGGAGGAGAGTTTCTGGGCCGCCAGCCTCGAGGTCCTGCACCGGCGCATTGACAGCTTCGAGGCGCTGACGGCACCCGGCTCCGCGTCGGACGGAGTGTCCGGATAGTCAGGGCAGCGCTTCGGACGGGTTGTCCGGACGCATGCCCTCGGCGTACCAACAGGTCAGCATGACCTGGGCGCTCTTGCTGGTGAAGGT
Source organism: Acidimicrobiales bacterium (assembly GCA_035533195.1). GTDB lineage: Bacteria > Actinomycetota > Acidimicrobiia > Acidimicrobiales > JAJPHE01 > DAHUYE01. The sequence continues at coordinate 20,555 of DATLUK010000330.1, forward strand.
CCGTCCGTTGGCGGCGGGGGCGTCGGGCGAGGCCGACCAGTCCCACCAGATGACGCCCTTCCACCAGCTGTAGGGCTCGAAGGTTTCCAGGAGGGCCTGGTACAGGTCAGCCTGGAGGCCCTCG
>DATLUK010000331.1:0-4497 GCA_035533195.1 Acidimicrobiales bacterium
AAGGGCCTGGGTCAGATAGCGGTAGTCCGACTGGGTCGTCCAGAGCCCGGCCGGGCCCTTCATCAGCGGGTTGGTGTTGAGGGTCTCCTCGTCCGGGCCCAGCCGGCGCAGGTCCACCGGCACCGGCTCCAAGGTACGGCCCAGCGGCTCGCCCCCGGGGGCCTCGGGGTGGTAGTCGGCATAACCCTTGACCCAGCGGAAGCGGACGTCTTTGGTATTGCGCTCCAGCCAGTCGATGGCCTCCGGCCCCCGGGTCAGGAAGGCCTCCACCCGGGCGGCGGGGATCCGGTCACCTACTACGGAGTGCATGTAGGTCCGGGCCCGATCGAGGCTGTCGGCCAGGCCGGCGCGGACGAGAACGGGATTGTTCGGCACCCAGACCCCGCCGCCGGAGAGGGCGCTCGATCCCCCGTACTTGGCCGTCTTCTCCACCACCAGAGCATCCAGCCCGTGGCCGGCGGCCACCAGCGCCGCGGTCATGCCACCCATCCCGGAGCCGACCACCAGGACATCGACCTCCTGGTCGAAAGCCTCTTCGCTCATCGCTTCGCTCCACCCGTCGCAGTCGGTCCCGGCCCGGTCGGTGGCCCGGCCCGGTTGGTGGGGGTCAACTTAGGCTCCGATGGCGTATGGCCGCCCGCCACCGTGCCGTCCAGTGGGAATGCCGGCCCGGACACGCCCCGCCGGTAGAGTCGCCAGCCGGTCGGTGCCCAAACGGAGGTCCATTTGCCGAGTGTCGACCACCGCTTCGTATTCGACGGCCCGGCCGATCCGGCCCAGGTCAGAGCCCTGCTGGAGCCGTGCCGCTTGGGCCCGTCCGGTCCGGCGGTGGAGGTCAGGCGCACCTGGTACGACAGCTTCGACGGCCGGCTCCGCTCGGGCGGGCTCACCCTCTGCAAGGAGACGGCTTCCGGCCGCAGCCGGCTGGTCCTGACCGAGGGAGCGGTCCTGGTGGCGGAGTCCGAGGCGGCGCCGGAGGACCCGTCCTGGGCCGGGCTGCTGCCCCCTGGACCCCTGCGCCAGCGGGTGGCGGCCCTGTTGGAGGAACGGGTCCTGCTCCCGCTGGCCGAGTTGGTGAGCAGGGAAAGGCTCACCCCTGTCCTCAATCGGGATCAGAAGACGGTGGCCAGGGTGATCGTGGAGACCCGCCGCACCGCCCGCCCGCGCCGCCAGGCCCTGCCGATGGCGGTGACCGTGCGCCCGCTGCGGGGCTATGAACAAGACGCCGAGCAGGTCGCCTCGCTCCTCGGCGCCGACGGAGGCCTCCGAGCCTGCTCCGGGGGCCCTGCCGATGAGGTGCTAGGCGCGGTCGGGCCGCCGCCGGTCCCGACCCTGGACCTCCAACTGCATCCCGACCTTCCGTCCGGGGCCGCCGTCCGGACCGTATTGGTGCGCCTGCTCGACATCTTCGAGGCCAACCTGGACGGCACCATCCGCGACCTCGACACCGAGTTCCTCCACGACCTGCGCGTGGCGGTGCGGCGGTCCCGTTCCGTGCTCAAGCTGGTCGGGAATGTACTGGACGAGGACACCCGGTCCCATCTGGCCGCCGAGCTCAAGTGGCTGGGCGATCTGACCACCCCGACCCGAGACCTGGACGTGTACCTGGCCGACCTGTCGGGGGAGGAGGGCCCGGCCGCCCACGCCAATCTGGAGCCCTTCCGCCTCATCCTGGCCGAGCGCCGGGCCGCCGCCCAGGTCGCGTTGGCCAGGGGGCTGCGCTCGCGTCGGACCAAGACCATCCGGGCGGTCTGGCGAGCGGTGGGAGCCACGCCGGCGGAGGGACCAGCGGCGCGGATCCCCGTCGGACCACTGGCCGCCAAGCGCACCGCCAATGCCCTCCGACGGGTGAGCCGCCAGGGCCGCGCCATCGGGGCCGGATCACCGCCGGAGGACCTGCACACCCTGCGCAAACGCGGCAAGGAACTGCGCTATCTGCTCGAGATCTTCGCCTCCCTCCACCAGCGCGACACACACAAGGAGGCGGTCGGAGAGCTCAAGAAGCTCCAGGACTGCCTGGGCCAGTACCAGGATGGCCAGGTCCAGTCCGAGGGCCTGGGCCACTTTGCCGAGGAGCTGATGGCGGCGGGGACCATCCCGGCCGAGACCATTCTGGCCATGGGGGCTCTGGCCGCCGAGTTGGACCGACGCCAGGCCGACGCCCGGGCCCGCTTTGCCACCGTGTTCTCCCGCTTCGATGATCCGGTCAATCGCCGCCGCCTGCGCTCCATGCTGGAGGCCGCCCGGGTATGAGGGTCTGCGCCGCCTACAAAATCAAAGGCGGCGTGGGTAAGACCTCGGCAGCGGTCAACCTGGCCCATCTGTCCGCCGGTGGCGGCCGACTATGACATGGTCTTGTTGGAATGCCCGCCCAGCATCTCCCTGGCCTCCGAAAGCGTGCTGGACGCGGCCGGAACCGTCCTGGTCCCGCTCATCCCGGCCGTTGGCCGAACTGCTCCGGGCCGGGCTAGGACGCTGCCGGCCGGTCGATCTCGAGCACTCCGCTGGCGATCAGCCTCTTCTATCCGGTCCGGCCCGAGGCCGAGAAGATCGGCGGCTATGACCCGGGTGTGCTCACCGAGGCCGGGGGCGGGGCGGGGGCGATGATCGGAGGGGCCATCCCCGAGGCCCGGAAGCAGGGCCCTCCAGGACGATGTCGCCCAGTCCGGGTTGGTCGAGAGGGGTCGGGTATCCCCTGGCCTTGAGCTGGGGCTCCTCGGGGACATCGCTGCCGAGCCAACCGTCCTTTCCCATTTGGTGAACAAGCTCCCGGTACAGGCTGCCCCCGCCGTACTCCCCGCCGCGGCCCTGGAGGAGGTGCTGCACGTCCTCGCTCATCAACTCGGCGCAGTAGCTCGGCAGCTCCGCCCGGAGTGCTTCCTGCCCAGACGTATACGCGACATGGATGGATTCAGTCCTCCAGGGAGATGGCCGCCTTGGGACAGGCCCGGACCGCCTCCTCCAACCGTGAGCGGAGTTCCTCGGGGGGATTCTCATCCACGAGGTACAAGAAGTCATCGTCGCGGACCTCGAACACCTCGGGGACGAGCCCCATGCAAACGGCATTGCTCTCGCAGACGTCGTAGTCGACCTTCACCCGCATGCTTTAACCTCCAATGGTCTTCGGCGGCTCCCGCCGCCCGGCCCCTTTCTACTTCGATCGGACGTCGGAGGTCTCCCTGGGATCGAGGAGAAGGTGGCAAGCCTGCTCGAGGGTGGAATAGACCGCCGCCATGGTGGACCGCCCGCTGACCCAGCGCAGCAGGGCTGAATGCCAGACGTGGCTCAGGATCTCCCGGATGCCGTCGGCCACCGTCGGGGTGAGGGGTTCCATCACCGACAGCAGCATGCGTCCGACCAGACCGGAGGCCTCCTGCTGCGGCCCGGCGGCAGCCGAGTCGGTGGACATGGCGGCGGTCAGTACGGCGGCAGCCAGGAGCGGCTCCCGCTCGAAGGCCCGGGTGGCCCGCTGGAGAAAGTCGATGGCCCGGTCGGCCATGGTGGCTCCTCGCAAGGGCCGGCTGGTGATGCGCGGCTCCAGCCGGGCGGCCCAGTGGGCCCAGGCCGCCGCCAGCAGATGGTCCTTGGAGCTGAAATACCGGTACAGGGTGCCAAGGGCGACGCCGGCCCGGGCGGCCACGTCCCTCATCTGCACCGCCTCGTAGCCGCCCTCGGCGGCCAGCTCGATGGCCGCCTCCAGAATCCTCTCCCGCCGCTCGCGCTGGCGGAGGGTCAGGGCCAGCGACGGGTCAGCCGGCTCGGCGGACAAGGGGGTCAGTCCTGTCCGTAGATGATGACGCCCCGGACGTTCTTGGCATCCCTCATGTCCTGGTAGCCCGAGCGAGGTGGCGTCCACGTCACAGGGGTTCGAGTGCCCGGTGGCGCCGGACGGGCAGTGACCACAGGCGGGGATGAAGCCCATGACCACATGGTCCCCGGCTCCAGGGCAGTGCAGCCGGGACCGACCGCCTCGACAACCCCGGCTCCTTCATGACCCCCGATCAGAGGCCGCTCCACCGGTAGGTCCCCGGTGACGGCGTGCTCCTCGGAGTGGCACATGCCCGAAGCGGCATAGCGCACCAGCACCTCATCGGCCGTCCTGGGCGGGTCGAGATCGATCTCCTCGACACTCCACTCGGTGGCTTCGGGCCAAAGAATGGCGGCTTCGGTCTTCACGGCGCGTCGCTCCCCCGGGACGATGGAGGCCCGATACTAGAACCGGTTACAGCGAGGCCGGCGCCGGCGCGCCAGAATGCTCAACGCCGGCCGCGCCCCTCATCGCCTTGGCCCCCCGGCAGGAGGACGAATTGCCCGTTCCCGAGGTAGCCGCCCGCTCGTCCTTTTCGCTCATCGACAACGTGGCCAAGGTCCGGGTCGGGGACCAGGAGGGGATGGGCATCTTCGAACACGGTTGCCTGGGCCGCCACGACCCGTCCGGCTTCGAGGGCTGGGAGTCGATGGAGCCGGCCCTGTGAAGTTCGTCGCCAGCATCGCCAT